>SCVU01000605.1 GCA_004296785.1 Planctomycetota bacterium | reverse complement strand
GCTCTTCCGATCTGATCTCCTTGTGCATGACCGGGTAGACCATCTCGTCGCGGATCCACTGCGCGAAGCCGGTCGCGACGCGCGTCAGCGCATCGCCGCCGCCTTGCCGCAGGTGCTTCGGCACGCCGGAGAAGCACACGAGCACGAGCACGACCGACAGCAGCTGGAACAGCTGCAGGTTCGTCAGCACGAGGCTGCGCGTGACGCGGCCCGGCGCGTCCTCCGGCCCGCCCGCGCCGACGACCGGCCGCGTGAACAGCGACGGCAGGAACTCGGCGGGGATCGCGAGCAGGAGATCGGACTTCACGAGCGCGGGCTCGGCGTGATCGTTCGCAGCGTGATCGTTCGCAGCGTGCTCCGCCGCCGCGCTCGGCGCGGCCGTATGCTCCGCCGCCGCGTGGTGCGGCGGGTGCAGGTACAGCGGCTCGGGCTGCAAGTGCAGGTAGAGCGTCTGGAACGGCGAGTCCGCCGTGTGGTGCGGCACGTGCGTCGCGCCGAACCAGATCACGCCGGCGCACAGCAGGAGTGCGATCAGCGCGCGCGGACAGGCGATCAACTTCGCGAACGTCATTGCAGCCGATCTCCGTTGGTCGCGGCTCCGTGGGCGAGAGCAGCGCGGCCGCGCGGGAACATCCCCCACAGGCCGATGAACATCACGATCACGCTCGCGGCGAGGAACGCGAGCAACCACATGCGCCAGTCGGCGCTGTCGGACAGCTGCGGGATGTAGCGCAGCGCGATCGCGCCGACCGTCAACACGCCGAGCTTGGCGAGGAAGAACAGCGTCTGCGCGCGGAACGCGTGCATGCCGCCGCGGCGCGCCTCGCGCGCGATCCACAACACGCCCAGCGCGGCGAGCCCCGCGCCCATGCTGATCCCCATCGCGGCGCCGAGCCCTTGCGCTCCGGGGCGCCACAGGTACACCGCGACCGCGGCGGCGGCGCTCGTGCACAGGGCGATGGTCAGGCGGGGCATCGGGGGGGTCGGGGACGTCACTCGCTCGGCGGACGCTTCGCGCTCGGCACGGCCTTCACGAGCGCGATCAGGCCTCCCGTGAATCCGAGCGCGACGCCGACCAACATGCACCAGGGCGAGCTCGACAGGCGCGTGTCCGCCCACCAGCCCAACCAGGTGAAGAGTCCGATCGTCGCGGCGAACTGAGCGCCGAGTCCCGCATAGCGCGACCACTCGACCGCCGTCTGCTGGCGTCGAGCGGCCGGACCGGCGAGAGGCTCGCGTTCCTTGGGTTCCATGCCGCGCGCGGAGGCCGCGCCGTGGCGCGGATTCCGTGTCCTTGCGAATTGAATCGAGCGCGCCCGCGCGCTGCGAGACCGTCCGCGGAAACCTCCTCGGAAAGCCTCTCGCGCCGGTGCAGCGTTCGGGGCCAACAGGATAGGAATCCGGGCGCGCGGGTCAACCGGCGCGAGCAAAAAACACGGGAGCGCGACGCCGTTCCAACGCCCGCTCGCGGCGCGTAGGATCTTTGCCCCGATTCGCCCCCTGAACCCCGACACACCCCCGGAGATCGAACCCCGATGGCCATGGAACGCACGCTGGTCCTGTTCAAACCCGACGCCGTCCACCGCGGCCTGATGGGCCGCATCCTGGGCCGCTTCGAGGAGAAGGGCCTGAAGGTCGTCGGCCTGAAGATGCGCGTGTTCGAGCGCGCGCTGCTCGAGCAGCACTACGCGGTGCACAAGGAGCGCCCGTTCTACGCGAACCTCGTCAGCTACATGGGCAGCGGCCCGGTCGTCGCGCTCGCGCTCGAGGGCAAGGGCGCGATCGAAGTCGTGCGCAAGCTGATGGGCAAGACGAATTCCGCGCAGGCCGAGCCCGGCACGATCCGCGGCGACTTCGGCATGAGCTTCTCGAACAACCTCGTGCACGGCTCCGACAGCCCCGAGGCGGCGGCGAAGGAACTCGCGCTGTTCTTCGGCGGCGCCGGTGAGCTCGTCGAGTGGACGCCGGCCGACCTCGCGTGGGTCTACAGCGTCAAGGAAGAGCTCGCGTAGGAGCGGCGTTCTGAGCAGCCCCGCCCTCAGCGCGCGCCACGTCGGCGAACTGGTCGCGGAGCTCGCGCCGCTGTGCGCGGGTCGCGCGCTGCGCGCGGTCGACGGACTGCCGCCGCGCGACCTCGTGCTCGTGTTCGAGCCCGCGGCGGCCGGCGAGCGCGTGCTGCTGGTGCGCCTGTCGGCCGACGAGGACGCCGCGCGGCTGCACGTGCAGCACGCGCGCGTCAGCCCGCACGACGGCCCGCTCGGGCCGTTCTTCCGCGCCTGCGAGCAGGAGCTCGTCGGCGCCGAGTGCGCGCGCGTGTCGCAACTGCGCGGCGATCGCATCGCGCTCGTCGAGTTCCGCCGCACGCGCGCGGGCCGCGCGCGCACGCTCGTGCTCGAGCTGCTCGGCCGGCGCGCGACGCTCGCGCTGCTCGACGAGAACGACCAGATCCTCGCCGCGCTCGATCCGCCGCGCGGGCACAAGGCGGTGCGCGTGCAGGTCGGCGTGAAGTATCAGCCGCCGCCGGCGCCGCGCGAACCGAGCGCCGAGGGCGAGGCGCTGCTCGATTCGCTCGCCGCGCCCGCGACGACGGCGAGCGCGGCGTCGACCGCTTCACCGACGCCGCTGTCGCAGCGCGTCGAGCTCGTGCTCGGCTCCGCGCAGACGGCCGCGCGCGCCGCGAGCCTGCGCGATGCGCTGCGCGAGCGCCTGGCGAAGAAGCGCGCGAAGACGCTGCAGTTCCTGAAGGGCCTCGAAGTGCGCCGTGCCGCGTGCGCGGGCGCCGAGCGCGTGCGCGAGGACGGCGAGATCCTCAAGGCCAACCTCGCGCGCGTGCCGCGCGGCGCCGCGCGCGTCGAGCTGCCCGACTGGTTCGCCGGCGACGGCGGCGCCGCGCGCGCAATCGCGCTCGATCCGAAGCTCTCGCCGCACGAGAACGCCGAGCGGATCTTCCAGCGCTACCACAAGCTGCTGCGCAGCGCCGAGGAGCTCGGCGCCGACGAATCGCGCGGCGCGCGCACGCTGGCCGCGCTCGATGCGCTGCTCGCGCGCGTCGACGCGGAGGAGCCCGACGCGCTCGAGCGCGAAGCGCTCGCGGCTGGCGTGCTCGAGGCGCCGCAGGTCGCGCCGCGCAAGGCCGCGCCGCCCGCGCCGCGGCTGCCGTACAAGGTGCACCGCGCCGCCAGCGGCGCCGAGATCTGGGTCGGCCGCTCGGCCGAGGACAACGACGAGCTCTCGCTCAAGCACGCGCGCGGCAACGACGTCTGGCTGCACACCGCCGACTCGCCGGGCAGCCACATCGTGCTGCGCGTCGAGAAGGGCGCGGAGCCGCCGCCCGAGGACGTGCTCGACGCCGCGCACCTCGCCGTCCACTTCTCGCCGCTGCGCGGCGCGCGCAAGGCCGCCGTGCACGTCGCGCGCGGCAAGGAAGTGCACAAGCCGCGCGGCGCGAAGCCCGGCCTCGTGCACCTGTCGGGCGGCAAGACGCTGCACCTGCGCGTCGACGAGGACCGGCTGCGGCGGCTGCTCGACACGCGCGGCCGCGAGGAACCCGATTGAGCGGATTCGCGCGCTCGACCTGTCGCCCGCGCCGCAACTGCGGATAGAACCGAGCGCCCCCCTCCCCCCTCGAGGCCCACGATGTCCCGGCACTTCCGCACGCTCGTCCCCCGCCTGTCGTCGCTCGCGCTGTGCGCGTGCCTGGTCGCGCTCGCCGCCTGCAAATCCGAGGGTCCGGTGGTCGACCCGGCCAAGCAGATCTCGCTGTACAAGGAATCGGCGGCGCTGCACTACGCGAACAACGACCTCGATCGCGCCGAGGGACAGGCGCGCAAGGCGCTCGAGCTCGAGCCCGAGGACGTGAAGATGCGGATGCTCGTCGCGTGGTGCCAGTTGCGCCGCGAGAGCCGCGACGGCCTGTTCGCGGCCGAGCGCGAGTTCCGCGCGCTGCTCGTGCCGGGGGGCTACGAGGCGCGCCTCGGGCTCGCCAACGCACTCGATCGGCTCGGCCGGCTGTCGCAGGCGGCCGCGGCCGATCTCGAGGCCGGCAAGCGCGAGGCGGTGGCGGGCAAGGATCCGCTGGTGCGCGCGAAGGAGCTGCGCGCGCAGGCACAGACGCAGTGGAAGGAAGCGCGCACGCAGTTCGCCGAGATCCTGAAGACGAAGCCGGCCGATCGCAGCGCGCTCAACGGCTCGCAGCGCGTGTGCGCGTACCTCGGCGCGTGGAAGGATGCGCTCGGCTACAGCCTCGAACTGCTGCGCTCGCTCGAGGCCGATCGCGAGTTCTACGCGCAGCAGCTCGACCGGCCGCAGATCTCGCTGGCCGACGAAGCGCGCTTCAAGCAGAGCCTCGACGATGCGCGGCGCCTGACGGTCGACACGCTCGTGTTCGCGTCGGACGCGCTGGTCAAGCTCGACGCGCGCGACCAGGCGGTCGAGCGCCTGGGCAGCGCGATCGAGCTCGATCCGAAGCGCGCCGAGCTGTACGGCCTGCGCGCGAAGCGGCTGTACGACCTCGCGCGCTACGCCGAGGCGATCACCGACATCGATCAGTTCCTGCGGCTGTCCGAGCACCCGTACGAGCACCCGGACGTGCGCGGCGCGTACGAGCTGCGCAGCAAGTGCGAGCTCGGCCTGCGCGGCTGAGCGCCGCGCGCGCTCAGACGTCCTGCTTCGGCAGCGGCAGCGCCTGACCCGCGCCGGCCGCGCCCGGCGCGTCGTCGCGCGAGCCGTCGCCCTCGCGCCACGTGCGCGTGCGCTTCTGACCGCTCGCGTCGTACCAGGTCACGCTGACCTCTTCGCCGTGCTTGTGCGCGCGCAGCGCCGCGCCGATGTCGTCGCGCGAGTGGATGCGCCGCCCGTTGATCTCCGCGAGCACGTCGCCCGCGCCGATGCCGAGCACGCTGGCGATCGTGCCGGGCTCGGTGCGCTGCACGAGCAGCCCCTGACCGCTTTCGAGCCCGAGCTCGTGCGCGCGCTCCGCGGCGATGCCGACGACGACCACGCCGAGGATGTCGGTGCGCAGCGCACCGGTCGCCGGTGCGAACGCGCCGCGGTCGAGTTGGTACCAACCGGGGAACGCCGAGCCGAAGTCGCCGCCGAACGAGAAGCGCTGCGGCCGCTCGATCGTGATGCCGACCTTCTCGCGCAGCTCCGGATGCGCTTCGAAGAGCTCCTCGAGGTTCTGCGCCTCGTACGTGCGCTTCTCGAGCTTGCCGTCGACGTCTTCCTCGACGGTGACCTTGCAGCCGTCGGGCCCTTGCTCGAGCTGCAGCGTGCGCGACGAGCCCTGCACGCCCGGCAACCGCGGCGCGCCCGGCTGCCCAGGTTGCGCGGGCGCGCCGAAGCGCCCCTGCATCTCGTCGAACAGCTGCTGCATCCGCGCGCGCAGATCGTCGAGGTCGGTGCGCGTCGCGAACGGATCGCCGCCCTGCGCGAACGGCCGGAAGTCGAAACCGTGCAGCCACGAGCCGTCCTGCGGCGCGCGTCCGACGCGCCAACCGCCGAACGACTGATCGAGCTCGCGCTGCAACAGCCGGCACGTCCACGCGAGCTCGCCGTCGCCCTTGGCCTGTTCGCGCACCCAGTCGCGCGCGGCTTCGCTGCCGCGCGCGAGCTGTGCGAGCTCGTCGTACGCGCGCTCGCGCTGCGCGAGGTCGCCGGCGTTCAGCCGCTGCGACCAGTCGGCCGCTTCGAACGGCGCGCTCGCCTGCGGAGCGCGCGGTTGCTGTGCGCGCGGCGCGATGCGGATCAAGCGCGGTTGCTGCGCATGCTGCTGTTGGGCGCGCGCGGCGGTCGGGACGGCCGCGCCGAGGACGAGCGCGGCGGTGAGGGCGAGGGAGGGCGTCAGCAGTTTCGACGACATCGTAGATCTCCTTCGAGTGGCGGCGCGGCGCTCGCCGCGCCTTCGTCTTGACAGAGCTTCAGCGCAGTTCGCGCGCGGAAGCGGGCGTCGCGCCCGACGTGGGCACGGCGCCGAAGACTCCGGGCAGCACGCGCAGTCCGGCGGGGTCCTGCGCGAAATCGGAGAACGGGCGCTCGCCGGCGTTCATGCGGCGCAGGCCCGTCGGGGTCGGCTCGGCGACGAGCTCGACCTCGGGTTGCAGCGGGGATTGCAGCGGCGTCGACTCGACGCGCGGCGCATCCGCGCCGTCGTTGTTCGCGATCGGATCGGCGGGGCGCGGAGTCGCTTCGTCGCCGCCGCGCGTCGCAAGCCACCAGCCGCCGCACAACAGCGCCGCGGCGAGGCCGCTCGCGAACAGCAGGCGGCGCATCGGCAGCACGCGGCCGCGCGCGGGAGCAACGCGCTCGACCACGGGTGCTTCGCTCGGTCCGCGGATCCAACCCTCTTGCTGCAACTGCGGCGCGATGCGCGTCCACAGCGAGCCGCCGCTGGCGAGCGCGTCCGTGCCGACCGCGGCCGCGGCGAGCCGCTCGCGCGAAGCACTGGCACGCGCAGCCAGGGCCGCACAGGCCGGGCAGCGCTCGAGGTGGCGCTCGACGAGGTCGCCCTCCTCGCGCGTGAGGTCGCCGCCAGCGTGCAGCTGGAGCTGGCTCTGGATCAGCAGGCAGTCGGGGTGGCCGTCCATGGTGGATTCGATCGGGTCTACGGAAAGAAGTCGCGGGGGTTGGCGCGGCGGTCCGCTAGTCCTCGGGCTCCTGCCGCGCGGCGTCCGCGTCGGGGCCGCCGAGGCCGAGTTCTTGTTCGTTCAAACGCTCGCGGCGCTCCCATTCCTCCTGGAACAGCTTGCGGCCGCGGTGCAGGCGCCAGCGCACGGTCACGTGGGTCGCGCCGACGATGTCCGCGATCTCGGTGCAGGCCATGCCCTCCATCTCGCGCAGCACGAGCACGGCTTGGAAGTGCGGCGCGAGCGCCGACAGGCACTCGCGGACGCGCGCGGCTTCCTCGCCGAGCTCGAGGCCGCGCGACGGCGCGGGTGTCCGCACGTCGGGGAGCTCGATCTCGGGCTCATCGTCCTCGCGCGCCGTGGTCGAGTGCGCGGGGCGGCGGCGGCGCAGCCAGTCGATCGCCTGATTCGTGACGATCCGATAGAGCCAAGTCGAGAACTCGTACTGGAAGTCGAAGCGCTCGAGGTTGCGGAACACGCGCAGGAAGGCTTCCTGCACGAGGTCCTCGGCATCCTCGCGGCGGCCGACGAGGTTCAGCGCGACGCGGACGGCGCCGCGCTCGTGGCGGCGGACGAGCTCCTCGAACGCGGCCGCGTCACCGCGCTGGGCGCGCCGGACCGCGTCGTGGTCCGCACCCGCGCTGCTCTCGACGGCCCGGGCCTCGGACGCGCCCTCGGCGCGCGGCGCGACGGCACCGCGACCCCGCTCCACCGGACCAGGGTCGGGCAGGGGCTTCGGCGAGCGGTCCGGAGGGGGGGCAGGGGCGGGAGTCATCCGACTCGACAGGCGGGTGGCGGTCGAGGCTAGCATTTCGGATGGCCGCCCCTACGGCACGAGTAGGGTCGGTGTTGGACCGTGCCGCCCCCACTCCATGCTCGCCAGCGCACTCCTCCTCCAGGTCCTTTCTTTCTCCCCCTCCCAGCCCCCCGCTGAGCCCGCCCCGAAGGCTGGCGACGTCCGGTACGCAGTCGCGAAGGTCGAACGCGTTCACCGCGAACCGAGCGCGTACGACAGCTGCGCCGGCACGTACTTCCGTCTGGAAGGGACGTCGGAGCAGTTCGATCCGTCCGGGAGCTGGGTGCCGTTCCAGGCGGCGTCGGGCGTCAAGCTCCAAGTGCACGGCTTCCCCGACGTGCGGCCGGGGCCGACGGCGACGCCGCGCTTCGATCAGACGATGTGGTGCCACTTGTCGTTCGACGCACCGGGTCGGTGGCACGCATTGGGCGTGGGCGGAACCGCGAAGCTCGCGACGATCCCAGGTACGACGGCCACGTTCTGGTCGACGTTCATGACTCCGGCGCACGCCGACCAGAACGCTGCGCCGAGCTTGTTCACGCTCCCGCTCCAGTTCGCAGGTCCGCCGGTGGCGACGCCGGTCCAGCGCGCGATGAGCGTCCGCTCGGGACTCTGGTTCGGCGAAGAGTACGACCCGATCGCGGTCGCGCAGGCGGTCAACACGCTGTGGCCGCTCGGTCGCGACGCTGCGCTCGCTGAGCTTCGGCAGTTCGTGAGCGAAGCGACAGGGCCGATCGGAGGACGGCGCGACCCCGCGCGCATCGACACCGCCGACGCGCAGATCGCGTACTTCCTCGTGCGCCTGCTCTTCGAACCTGACCCAGTGCGATTGCCGGACGCAGAGTTCGAGAACCGCGTCCCGATGTTGCGCGGCTACCCGCGCTGCATCGGCGGCAGCGTGATCTGGCCCGCAGATCCCGAAGCCTACCCAGACGCTCGATACCCACTCGTCGTCGTCGACGACATCCCGTTCCTGGTTTCTGATCTCATCGGCGGACGTACGGGCAGCGATCAGTGCCCGCTCGCGCACATCGAGTGGGCCGAGCGCTTCGGTCGCTTCCGCGAGCGCCCGCTGCAGCCCGGCGGCGACTTGATCGGTGCGGCGAAGCGCGCGGCCGCGAGCTATGTACCGACGCCGCCCCGAGGACCGACCAGCATCCGCGTCTGGGAACCCTCGCAGATCGACGCGCAGCTTGTGAACGCGGTCGAAACCGCACTCGGCACGACGCGCGAGCGCTTCAACGACCGCGGCGGCTACGTGCGCCTCGATCCGG
>SCVU01000604.1 GCA_004296785.1 Planctomycetota bacterium | reverse complement strand
GACGCTCTTCCGATCTACCTCCTTGTTCCCGTAGTACGAGCAGTTGCGCGGGTCCTGCTTCAGGATCTTCGTCGCGATGTGCTCGTGCAGCTGGAACTTCAGCACCGTCGCGAGCGCGTAGTCGTAGTACTGCGCCGGATCGTCGTTCACGTGCGTCTTCGTCGCCGGATCGCACCACTCCTCCGACCGCGGCTCCGGCGGCTCGATGCCCTGGTACTTCGCGACGTACGACCACCAGCGCGCATTGAGCTGGTCGGCGGGGAGCCCCGCGTAGAAGTCGTGCTCCCAGTGGCTCATCACGCCGATCGACCACGGCATGAACACGACGCTCTTCAGCGCCTCGTTGAGCTGCCACTGGATCGGATCGATCTGTGTCCCCTTCGGCAGCACACCGACCTCGCGCAGGTACGGCTGCTGGCTCGCCGCGAGCGAGATCAACTCGCCGATGCCCTCGTGGAACGAGCGGTTCGCGCCCTCGCGCAGGATCGGCGGCACCTCGGGGCGCGTGTAGCTCGCGTAGTAGTAGATGTGCCCGAGCTCGTGGTGCGTCGTCTCGAACCATTGGAAGTTCGGCTCGACGCTCATCAGCGAGCGCACGTCGTTCTCGAGATCGATGTGGTAGGCGCTCGCGTGGCTGTTCTTGCGCTTCTTCGAGCCCGGCGGGAACGGGTAGAGGCTCGAGCGCTCCCAGAACGTCTGCGGCAACTTCGCAAAGCCCATCGAGACGTAGAACTGCTCGGCCTGCTCGACGATCGACTCGGCGCTGCGGCCGGCGAAGTAGCGATCGAGATCGACCGCATCGACGAAGCCCGGCCACTCCTGACCCCAGCGATTCGAGAGCCAGTGCGCCGGGATCCGCCGCGGCACCTGCTGGCCGTAGCGCTTGGCGAGCTCGTGCTTCGCCCAGCAGTGCAACTGCTCGTACAGCGGCCGGATCTCGCCGAGCAGCTTGTCGAGCAGCTGCATCATTTGCGGCGTCTGCATCCCGTAGTCGCCGACTTGCAGCTCGAAGAAGTCCGCGAAGCCGAGCTCGCTCGCGACGCGATTGCGCAGCCCCTGCAGCTTCACGAGCCCGGGCTTGAGCGGCTTGCCGATCGTCTTCGCGGTGCGCCACGCCTCGAGCCGTTCACCGAGGTCGCGCGACTCGCGCAGCAGTCGATCGATCTCGTTCGCGCTGACTTCCTTGGTCGTGCCATCGCGCTGGCGCATCTGGAACGCGAAACCGTCCTGCACGTTCGACTGGTTGCCCTCGGCCTCGATGCGCGCGGCGACGACGTCGGGGATCGTGCCCGGCGCCTCGGCGGCGCGCAGCATCACGCGCAAGAGCTCGTTGCGCGTCGCGGCCGACAGTCCGACGCCGTCCTCGAGCAGCTCGGTGCCCATCCGCAGCGCGTACGGATTGCCGGTGAACGCCGCGGCCGCCTTGCCGGCGCCGACGCTCGCCGCGGTGTGCTCGGCGCTGACGTCGGTCACCGAGACCCACTGCGCTTCGCCGGAGACGCGCGCGACCTGTTGGTAGCCGGCGTTGTAGAAGGCGAGGAACTCGCGCGCGCGCGCCTCGTCGCTCGCCGCGCCGCTAGGCAGCGTCGAGCACGCGAGCGGCAGACAACACGCGACGAGCAGGGCGGCGGGGATCGAACGCGGCGCGGATCGGATCGGCATGGCGGCGCGATCCTAGCTGCGCGCGCGCCGCGCGGACGGCCGTGAACGGCGATCGAACGCGTCGCTTACTTTGCCGATGCGGCGGTCAGTCGCTCGACGAGCTCGGCGCGCTTGGCGCGGCTCGCATCGCCCTCGGCCGTCGCCGCGAGCGCCTCGCGCGCGAGCTCGAGCGCGCGTGCGACGCGCCCCGTCTTCTCCTCGAGCTGCGCGAGCTGCGTCAGCGTCGCGAGCGTGCTCGCGTGCGTCGCGCCGAGCACGCGCCGCCGCGCCGCGAGCGCTTCGTCGAGCGTCGCGCGCGCTTCGTCGACGAGCTCCGCGCCCTGCTGCCACACGCCGAGGTTGTGCAGCGCACGCAGCGCGTCGGGATCGTCCGGACCGCGCGCGTCGCGGCACAGCTTCAGGTGCTCGCGGCGCGCCTCGCCCTCCTCGGCGACCTTCCCGCCCTTGCGGCAACTCGACGCGACGTTGAGCGCGGCGGTCAGCGTCTGCGGGTGCGCCGGCCCGTAGACCTCGCGGCAGCCCGCGAGGAACTCGCGATTCGCCGCGATCGCCGCGTCGAACTCGCTGCGCAGCTCGTGCGCGCGCGCAAGGTTGCCGATCGCCGACAGCGCGTTCGGGTGCTTCGGCCCGAGCACTTCGAGCGCGAGCGCGCGCGCCTTGGCCGCCTGCGCGGCCGCGCGCTCGACGTCCTTCGCGCCGACGAGCGCGATGCCGAGGCTGACTTCGAACAGCACGGTCTCCGGGTCGCGCGCGCCGCGCTCGGCGCTCGACGACGCGACCGCGTCCTCGAGCAGTTCGACGGCGAGCGCGGACTCGCCGAGGTCCATCGCACAGTAGGCGAGGTTGTTCTGCGTCGACAGCGTCTTCGAGTGCGCGCGCCCGAGCAGCTCGCGCTGCTCGTCGAGCACGCGTTGGAACAGCGCGCGCGCCTTCTCCGGCTGCTTGCGCGCTCGCCACGCGATCGCGAGATCGTTCAGCGCTGACAGCTCGCGCTCGCTGCCGCGTCCGTGCGTCGCGCGCGCGAGCTCGAGCGACAGCGTGAGCAGCGGCTCTGCGCGCTCGACGTCGCCGCGCCTCAGGTACACGTCGCCGATCGCATTGGCCAGGCGCGCGCGCGCGTCGACGCCGAGCGCCTCGGCGTTCTGCGCGTGCTCAGCGCCGAGCGCGAGCAGCTCGCTCGCCGTCGGCTCGGTGCCCTGCGCGCTGTCGGGCGCCGCCTGCTCGAACAGGTGGATCAGGTAGTCGGTCACGCCGTCGGCCGCATCGCGCTCCGACTGCGCGTGCACCAGCGCCTCGACGGCCTTCGCGCGCTCGTCGAGCGCGCGGCGCTCCTGCGCGCGCGCCTCGGACAACGCGCCGGCGAGCGCCGTGTTCTTCGACTCCATCGCGTGGACCGAACGCGACTCCTGCACCGCCCACACGAGCGGCAGGCCGACCGCGAGCGCGGTGCCCAGCGCGAGCGAGACCGCCGCGGCCGGGCGCCGCTCGATCCAGCGCCGCAGCAGCAGCAGCCGCGGCAGCGGCCGCGCGGCGATCGGTTCGCGCCGCTGCAGTCGCTCGAGGTCGGCCGCGAAGGCCGCGGCGCTCTCGTAGCGCCGCTGTGGATCGCGCTCCATCGCCGTCGCGACGACGAGCTCGACGTCGCGGCCGATGCGCGGCTCGCGCCGCCGCAGCGGGACCGCGCGGCCCTCGAGGATCCGCTGCTGCAGTTGCTCGCTGTTCGCGCCCTCGTGCGGCAGCGCGCCGCACAGGAACTCGTACAGCGTGACGCCCAGCCCGTACACGTCGGTGCGCGCGTCGCAGTCGGCGCCGGTGAGCTGCTCGGGCGACATGTACGGCACCGAGCCCATCTGCGTGCCGTAGCGCGTGATCCGATCCGTCGCGCGCGACGACGTGCTGGCGAGCCCGAAGTCGGCGAGCAGCACGCGGCCGTCGACGTCGAGCAGCACGTTGTGCGGCTTGACGTCGCGGTGCAGCACGCCGCGGCCGTGCGCGTGCGCGAGCGCGAGCGCCACCTGCCGCGCGACGTACAGCGCGAGCTCGGTCCACGTGCCGCGGTAGGCCTCGGGCGTGTCGGCGCGCGTCGCGGCGGGAGCGGTGACCGTGCCGGGCATCGCTTCGAGCGCATCGGCGTGGCGACGCACGAGCGCGAGCAGCGCCGCCGGCTCGAGCCCGCGCGCGTCCGCGCGCAGCAGCGCGAGACCCGAGCCGACCGAGCAGCCGCGCACGAGCTCCATCGCGTAGTACGGCAGCCCGCGCTCGTTGCCGACCGAGTGGATCTGCAGGATCGCGGGGTGCGAGAGCTGCGCGATCGCCTCGACCTCGCGCTGGAAGCGCACGCGCGCGCCGCTGAAGTGCAGCTGGTCCGGCCGCACGAGCTTCAGCGCGACGCGGCGTTTCAGCGACAACTGCTCGGCCATCCACACGATGCCCATGCCGCCCTCGCCGAGCTTGCGCAGCAGGTGGAAGTCGCCGATCGCGCCCGAGGTCCAGCTGTCGGCGTCGCCGAGCAGCCCCGCCTCCTCGAGCGTGCGGATGCGCGAGCGCAGCTTCGTCGCGTGCGCCGGGTTCTCGGCGCACAATCGATCCAGCGCCGCGGGATCGAGCTCGAGCGCGTCCAGGACGCGCAGCACGAGCTCCTCGAGCTCCGCATCCGAATGAGGCGCAGGGTCGTTCATCGCGGGGTGCGGGCGCTCGCCGTCGAGTTGGCTCTATACTGGTGGCGTAACCCGGAACGCGAGCGGCGTGTTACGCGCCGCGCTCGTCGCTCCTGGCGCCTCGCATGGAAGCCCCGACTCGCATCCTCGTGGAGAACGCCGCGCAGGGCGACCGGCAAGCGGTCGAGGCGCTGCTCTCGCGCTATCTCCCCGGTCTGCACGCGTTCGTGCGACTGCGCGCCGGGCAGCTCGTCGGCGCGAAGGAGTCGAGCTCGGACCTCGTGCAGTCGGTGTGCCGCGAAGTGCTCGAGCACATCGAGACGTTCAAGTACCCGAGCGAGGGCGCGTTCAAGCACTGGCTGTACACGACCGCGCTGCGCAAGATCCTCCACAAGCACGAATACTACCGCGCCGAGAAACGCGACGTGTTGCGCGAGGTGCCGCAGCCGAGCAGCGCGAGCTCGGGCAGCCATGCGGAGCTCTTGAACGCGTACCGCTCGTTCTCGTCGCCGAGCGGGCAGGCGATCGTGCGCGAAGAGCTCGAGCGCATCGAGAAGGCGTTCTCGAAGCTGCCCGACGAGTACCGCGAGGTGATCGTGCTCGCGCGCGTCGTCGGTCTGTCGCGCGCCGAGATCGGCGAACGCATCGGCAAGAGCGAGGGCGCGGTGCGCATTCTGCTGCACCGCGCGCTCGCGAAGCTCGCACAAGTGCTCGAGGGCGATGGCCGCGAGGAGCCTCGATGAGGTCGTCTCGTTCGCGGTCGCGCCCGTCGAAGGAGTTCCAGATCCGGCGACTGCCGGCGCGCCACGCTCCAAGCGAGCGGAACGCCTGCCGCTAGCCGCAAAGGAGAGAGGAGCTCTCTTCCCAGCCGCCGCGTCCGCTGCGAGAACGGGCGCGGCGGCCCTCCTTTTCGGCGCCTCTTTCCGCGGCGGCTCCAGTCGCGCGCGCCGCCGCCCGATGCTGGAATGCCGCGCACGATGCCGAGCCCGACGAATCCTCCCGCTTGGCGTCTGCCGCCGCGCTCGACGCGCGTCGCCGCGCTCGCCGAGCGCACGTTCGACGTCGCGGTGATCGGCGGCGGCATCACCGGCTGCGGGCTCGCGCTCGATCTAACGCTGCGCGGACTGTCGGTCGCGCTCGTCGAGCGCGGCGACTGGGGCGGCGCGACGTCGAGCGCGTCGTCGCGCCTGATCCACGGCGGGCTGCGCTACCTCGAGACCGGCGACCTCGCGCTGGTGCGCGAGTCGTGCCGCGAGCGCGCGCTGCTGCTTTCGAACGCGGCCGGCCTCGTGTGGCCCGAGCGCTTCGTGTTCCCGGTGCACGCGGGCGCGCGCGTCGGCCGCGCGAAGCTCAGCGCGGGGCTGTGGCTCTACACCGCGCTGTCGCTGCCGCGCGCGCTCGGCACGCCCGGCTGGCTGTCGCGCGCCGACGCGTTGCGGGCGGTGCCCGCGCTGCGCGGCGACGGTCTGCGCGGAGCGGGCACGTACATGGACGGCGCGACGCACGACGCGCGGCTCGCGCTCGCCGTGCTGCTGAGCGCGGCGCGCGCCAACGCGGTGTGCGTGTCGCGCTGCGAGGCGACCGCGATCGAAGGCGCTTCGTCCGGCGTCGCGATCGCAGCGCGCGATCTGTCCGGCAACGCTCCGCTCGAGCTGCGCGCGGCGGCCTGCGTGCTCGCCGGCGGACCGTTCACTTCGGCGCTGCGCGCGTGCGCCGGGCTCGGCGGCGATTGGATCGCGCCGACGCGCGGCACGCACGTCGTCGTGCCGCGCGAGCGGCTGCCGACCGACGGCGCGGTGATCTTCACGTCCGCCGTCGACGGCCGCGTGATGTTCCTGATCCCCTGGCCGCGGCACACGGTGATCGGCACGACCGACGTCGACGCCGATCCGAGCGCGCCGGTCGCGCCGACCGAGGCCGAGCGCGACTACCTGCTCGAGTCCGCGAACGCGCTCGCGCCGGCCGCCGCGCTGCGCCGCGCGGACGTCGTGTCCGCGTGGGCCGGCCTGCGGCCGCTGCTGCGGCCTCCCGAGGCGGCGGCGCCGTCGCAGCGCTCGCGCGAGGAGCGCGTCGAGCGCGAGGGCAACGTCTACACGATCGCCGGCGGCAAGCTGACGGGCTACCGCTCGATGGCGGAGAAGCTCGGGGCGCGGATCGCGCGCGAGCTCGGCCGCGGCGACGCGTCCGCGCACTCGCCGACGCGCACGCACGCGCTCGTCGGCGCGCTCGCGCGGCCCGTCGCGCGGCCGGCCTGGTCGCGGCTCGACGCGGCGGGCGCGCCGCTCGCGCAGGGCATCGAGTCCGCGCTCGTCGAGCGCTACGGCGCGCTCGCCGCCGACGTGCGCGCGCACTGCGAGCGCACGAGCGGCGGAACGGTGCCGCTCAGCGCCGACGTGCTGGCCGGCGAACGCAGCTGGGCCGAGCAGTTCGAGGACGCGACGTGCGCGGAGGACTTCACGCGTCGGCGCACGAGCCTCGCGTACACCGACCCGTCGGTCGCGCTCGACTGAGTCGGAGGTACGAAGTACGGAGCCCGCCTCGATTCCGCCGACTTGGAAGTTTCGAGCTCGCCTCGAGTCGATCGAGCTCGCGATGCGAGCTCGATCGAC
>SCVU01000603.1 GCA_004296785.1 Planctomycetota bacterium | reverse complement strand
GGCAGAACACGCTGTTGAAGCTCGGCATCGCTGGTCTTGGCTTCGGCTGCGTGTTCTTCGGCTACCGACTCTTCTGCCTCGGCATCACGCGCGGCGGCGCTGCGGTTCAGGGCGAAATCGGTCGTGCTGGCGGACTCGCCTCGAAGGCGCGTATCGTCATGGAGCGCGGCGGTCCGGGACTCGTGTTCGCGCTGTTTGGTATGGCCGTGATGATCGCAGCCATAGTGAAGGACAGCTATGTCCGATACAGCACGAGCCCGGACGGTGAGCAGGTCGCGTTCGCAACGGAAGCAAACCCCGCCGCGAAGAAGCCGCCGCAGCAATCAAGTGCGGCTCCCGCGACGACGCTGACGACCAAGTCGAAACCGCCCGCACAGCCCGCGAAGAAGGCACCTTCGACCGCGCCCAAGGAGGCCGCAAAGCCCGCGCAGCAGCCCGCACCAACCGTTAGCTTCGACACTTCGAAGAAGCCGGGCGCCGACATTGAGGTGTTCAATCGAGGCGCTAGAACGAAGTTCGAGTCGCGCCAGCAGCGCCCCGGCAGCAACGACGGCCCTGTAGGCTTCTGAACGCACGGCATCGTCGATGGCCAGCACTGGCCGACTCGCGGTCCGTGTGTCTACGCCGACTCCGACCGCCGCGCGGCCGCAGGCGCGCCCTCGAGCGCGACGCGCAGATCCTCAACCTCGACACGGATGTAGTGCGCCGCGGTCGTGCGCACGTCTGAGTGCCCCAGCATCCGCTGCGCGATCGAGATCGGTACGCCTCGCCGGGCCCAGCGCGTAGCCGCCGTCCCGCGCAGCGCGTGAAGATCCACGCTGGTGCCGTCGGGATCGACGCGCCGAATCCCTGCGCGGCGAAGTACGCGGTCGAAGATGCGGCGGATGTTGTTCGACGGCTCGCACCACGGACGTGCGTGCGCCGTGAGAAACACCAGGTCCTCGGCGCGGGGCACGCGGCCGAGTGCGCGCGCCTGTAGCGCCTGCAGCGCGCGCAGCATCGCGATCAGCTCGTCGTTCAAGGGGATGACGCGCTGCTTGCGGCTCTTCGTGGTCTCGGCACGCAGCACGATCGTGCGCCGCTCGAAGTCGACCGCGCTCCAAGCGATCAGCCTCGTCTCGCCGTACCGCGTCCCAAGCGTCACGAGGAACCGCAGGAAGGGCGCCTGCGGTACGCGGACGCGGCCGTCGACTTCAGCAGCCATGGCGAGCCGGTGGTCGTCGGCGTCGATCGCGGCGAGCAGCCGCGCGCTCTCGTCGTCGGTCAGCGGGCGACGACGGCGCGTCGCGTGTGCGGGACCGTCGGGCAGGCGCTCGACGTTCGCGATCGGGTTCTTCGCGATCAGCTCGTTGCGCGCCGCCCAACGCAGGCACGCACCGAGCGAGTCGATCATGAGGTTCGCGGTTCTCGGCGCCGCGCCGGCTGCAGCGAACTCGTTGCGCGCGCGCGTGACCAGCATCGGCTTGAGGTCTTGGACGCGCACAGGGCCGAGCTTCGCGAGCAGGCGCGTGAGCCGCGCTTCGACCAGCTCGTGGTGACGCGGGCAGACGCGCGGCCGCAGATCCTCGATGTACGAAGCGACGAGTTCGGCGAGCGGCGTCTCCTGCCCCGCCTCGATGCCCAACCCGGCGCGCTCGAGGTCGCGCTTGTGGATGAGCTCGCTGCGGATCCGCTCTGCGGTGCGCCGGTCGTGGGACAGCGAGCGGTGTTGACGACGGCCAGTGGCGTCGCGCCAGTCCAACGCCCACTGATCGCCGCGCCTGTAGAGCCGGCCCGGACCGAGAGCACGGCCCCTCATCAGACGCGCCCCTCGATCGCACGCAGCAGCGGCTCGAACGCGGCGGCGTCGGCGTTCGCGTACCCGTGCGGCACCAACGCCGCGAGATCGCGCGGCAGCCGATCGAGGTTGACGCGGCGCGTGCCGACCTCGAGGAACGCGTCGCCCGGGACCTCGGCCGTTCCCCCCCGAAGCGGTAGCAACAGCGCGAGCCCCGGCCGCAGCCGGATCCGCACGTGGCGCGTACGCGGAGCCTCCGCGGCGGCGCGGCCTGATCGCGTGCCCATCACCGCTCACCCTCGGCCAAGCGGCGCAGCACCGCGAGATGCAGCCTCTGCTGCTCCAGTACCGCGCAGTCGCGATCGATGTCGAGCGCGTTCGACTGCAGGATCCCGAGCGAGTTCGGAAGGTAGTCCGCGTGATCGCGGAGCAGCTTCGCTTCGCGGCGCAGGTTCTCAGCCACGCGCTCACACGCATCCGCGAGGTTCGCGCGGTAGCCAGCGTGGTGGCGTTCGAGCTGGCGGATCGTCTCGGGGATCACAGCGCGATCTCCTCGCCCACCAAGTCCCAAGCGCGGCCGTTGTAGCTGATCGTGCAGACGGGCTTCTGGCACGGCTTGCCGTTGTACGTCAGCGTCTCCCAGACGAGGACGCCGTCGTTCTTGCGCGCGACGTGCAACGTCCATTCGCGCGAGCCGATCCAGCCGAGTTCACCTTCGATCGCGTCGCGCACCGCCTTCGAAGCGGCGGCGAGCGATTCGACCTCGACGACCTTGTCGCGCGTGACGCGAACGGTGTAGCGGCTCACTTCGCACCGTCCTTCCGACCCGCGTCGTACGCCGCGCGCAGCGCCATCGCGATGCTCGTCACGCCGTGCTCGTGGAAGTCGAGCGCGTCGCGTCCGCGCTCCTTGAGCGTGTCGAGGTCCAGGTACTGCCGCGCGATCTCTTCGAGCTTCGCGCGGATCTCGTCGTCGTCGTTCATGTCGTTCTCCTGCGCGCCGCGACCACCATGGCCGCGAGGCGCACGACGACATTCAGCCTCGACCGGCGCAGGATTGGAGGAGCCCGCGCGAGCATTCCTGGGCGCGAATTTGGCGGCGCTCACACGTGAGGAATGGCCCGCAGTGGCGCTCATTTGCGACCTTCCACACGCGAGGCGATCCACTCGTCGATGTCCGCCTCGCGCCACCGGACAACGCCCTCGATCGCGACGCAGGGCGGGAACACGCGGTCGGTGCGCCACTGGCGGATCGTGCGCGCGTTGACGCGCAACAGCGCCGCGACGTCGCAGGCGCGAAGCAGCGGCGGGCGTGGCGTGGCACCCGCGGCAGGCGGTGGCACGGCGCGCGTGGTGGCGAGCTCGCTGTGCAGCCGCGCGATCTCGGCGTGTGCGGCGGCGAGGCGCTCGCGTAGGTCGCGGATCTCGGCGGCCGGGGCGGTCACGACGACCGCCGCGGCATGGTCGGCGTGCGCGGTCACGCGGCTCGCCCCCCTTCGCACGCGGCGTACGCCTCGAGCACGGCCTGCGTGATGCGCTCGCGCAACGCGGCGTCGATCACCCGCACGAACGGGTGCTTGATGCCGGTGCGGCTGGCGCGGTGCGGGAACACGACCCGCGGTTCGCCGCCGCGCGTGGCGCGAACTGTGATCCCGTCGAGTTCGAGCGCACCGTCCAGCGTGACCGTCGCGAATGCGAGCACGCCGCGGCCGCGGAAGTCGCCGCTGGCAAGCAGCGCGCGGCAGGTGATGCGGTTCTCAGGCATCGCTGCCCCCGCACAAGAGCGAGTCGCACCGCGTACACGGTTGGTCTCGGCCGGCGGCCGGCCTCGTGGAGCCGCAAGCGACACATCGATCGGAGCCGTACGCCTCGGGTTGCGGGTCGCTGCGCGAGTCGCCATCGGCGTCCCAGTGGCGACGCTCCCACGCTTCGAGCTGATCGCGCTGCACGACGCCGCTCACTGGTCCTCGACCTTTCCCGACTCGGGATCAGTGACACCAATGACGGAATGACGGCTGTTGGAACTCCCTCTAGATGAGAGAGGGTCGTGATCAGGAGGGAGTGAGGGTGAAGGCGGCGTGTATAGAGAGACGGGTTCAACTGGCGTCATCGCGTCACTCGCGTCATCGCCGCCGTCGAGCCCTCCGGCCTCGGTCCTCGGCACTCCGGGGTGGGCCACCAGTCGGATCCCCAGCCAGCCGCGCTGCTTCGAGTTTCGCTTCTCCGTGCACTTGCAGGCGCGCAGGAACCCGGCGAGCGCGCGGTCGCTCGGGCATGCGGTTGTGAGCCTGCTCGCGAAGTGCCGCAGGCGGGCGCGAACGTCATCGGTCGACGACCACGCCAACGGATCGAGCACGCACTCGGCATCCACGAAGCGAGGCAGAAGATCGGTGACCGCCACGCCCTCCCAGAACGAAGTGGTGGCACGCTCCGCGGGGGGCGACGATCCAAGCCCATGCTTCTGCCACTCCAGTGCCCCGCGCACCGCGCCGGCGAGGATCGCCGCGCGCACATCGGGCGCCTGCAGCGCGTGTCGGAGCTTCGTGTCGATGTCCTCTCCATCCACGACTTGCTCGAACGGAAGCACGACCAGCCGTCGCCGTGCTCCGGAGTCCGCGGCGTTGATCCGCGGCGCGAAGTTCGACGCCATCCACAAGACGAACTGCGGCCGGAACTCGATCGGCGTCTGGTACATCCCGCGCGCGGAAACCGTCTCGCCGCCGGAGATTGCTTTGATCATCGATGCGTTCAGCTCTGCACGCTCTGGAGCTTCCGCCGCCTTGACGAAGCGCATCCCGCGCAACTTTGCCAGCTCGGGCGTTGGGGAACTCCCAGCGCGTTGTTGGAGGAGTAGGACCTCGAACGCGATCACGGTGCCGTAGTCGCCCAGTGCCGCCAGCAGCGCTTCGAGCAACGTCGTCTTGCCCGTGTTCCCCGGCCCCAGCAGCAGGATCACCACGTCGTCGCGCTTCTCACCGACCAGCGTGTAGCCGATGAGCCGCCAGATGTGCGCCGCGTACTCGTCGTCGCCACGCGTCGCCGCACGAATGAACTCGTCAAGCTGCGCGTTCCGCGCCGCCGGATCGAACTCAACCTCCGCGATCTTGGTGCAGAGATGCTCTCTCGCGTGGGGATGCAGCTCTCCGCTACGCAAGTCGATCGTCCCGTTTGCAACGTTGAGCCTCCACGCGTCGGCGTCGAGCTCGGCTGCGCGGACATGGAGGTCCGATCGCGCC
>SCVU01000602.1 GCA_004296785.1 Planctomycetota bacterium | reverse complement strand
CTCGGCATGGCCGGCGGCGGCGCGGCGGGCGAGCTGCTCGTCGATTTGTCGAGCGGCGGCTTCACGCTCGGCGGCGGTGCGTGGGCCGGCGCGGGAACGCCGGTCGTGTGGAACGCGGCGATCCCGAGTCAGTGGAGCCTGTACGGCGTGTCGTTCTATCTGCAGGGCGCGTTGATCGACGCGAGCGCGCTGGCCGATCCGGTCGTCGGGCTCAGCAACGGCGTGCGACTGGTCGTCGGCGGCTAGCGCGCCTGCGCTCGCCAGCGTCGGCGGGCGCGTCCCATGGGCGTCCGCGCGCGCGCGCCGCGTCGAGCACGTCGTGCGGCAGCCGTCGCGCGCGCTAGCGCGCACCCTTGCGGACTCTCGCGACACGGGTAGCATCGAACTCGGACTTCACTCGCGACGGCCGCAGCTCGCACGCGGTGCTTCGCGATCGCGGTTTCAACCTGAGGACTCGGAGGGTTCGCATGGCTCGCCACGTTCGCATCCGTGCTGCGTCGGATTTCTGCGTTCGCATCGCGCTCAGCGCCTTGCTCGTGAGCGCGGGCTCGCTCGCCGCGGCGCAATCGGGGATTCGGGTCTGGGGAGCGCATGTGTACGACAGCGCGTGGAGCGCCGAGCGGTTCGTCGAGGTGGTCACCGGCTCCAACCACACCGTCGCGCGGCGCAGCGATGGCTCCGTCGTCGCGTGGGGCACGAACTCCTTCAACTACGTCGGCATGGAGATCTGCCTGGTGCCGCCGTTGCCGGCGGGCGTCACGTACGTCGACTTGGCGGTCGGTTGGATGCACACGTTCGCACGCCGCAGCGACGGTGCCGTCGTTGGATGGGGCGTTAACAACGGCCCGCTCGACGTGCCGCCGCTGCCCGCGGGACTCGCGTACGTCCAACTCGACGGCGGCGCGCACCACGCCCTCGCGCTGCGCAGCGACGGGTCGATCGTCGGCTTCGGTGACAACTTCTACGGCCAGTGCAACGCACCCGTGCTGCCCGCGGGCATGACGTACGTGTCGGCCGTCGCCGGCGGGTTCCACTCGCTCGCGCTGCGCAGCGACGGCAACGTCGTCGCGTGGGGGAGCAGCTCGCTAGGCACGCTCAACGTGCCGCCGCTTCCTGCGGGACTCACGTACGTCGAGGTCGATGCAGCGAGCGATCTCACGCTCGCGCGTCGCAGCGACGGCTCGGTGGTCGCGTGGGGCGTGCCCAATCCGGCGGCGCTGACCGTTCCGCCGCTTCCCGCGGGGATCGCGTACGTGGACGTTGCCGCCGGCTTCGATCACGGCGTCGCGCGCCGCAGCGACGGCTCCGTCGTCGCGTGGGGCAACAACTCCTACGGCCAGTGCAACGTGCCGGCCCTGCCCGCGGGCATGAGCTACATCGAGATCGGCGCCGGCAGTTTTCACTCCGTCGCGCGCCGCAGCGACGGCATCGTCGTCACGTTCGGCAGCGGGCCGCACAACCCGCCCGCGCTCGCTGCGGGAACCGAGTACGGCGCGGTCGACGCGGGGCTCGAGCACATGGTCGCGCTGCGCAGCGATGGGACGGCCTTCGCGTGGGGCGTGAACACGTCAGGCCAGTGCAACGTGCCGCCGCTGCCTCCCGGACTTGCGTACACCGACGTCGCGACGGGCTACTCGCACACGGCACTCTTGCGCAGCGACGGCGCGATCGTCGCGTTCGGCAACAACTTCAACGGCCAGTGCAACGCACCCGCGCTGCCGGCCGGACTCGCGTACGTCGAGATCGGCGCCGGTCCGTCGCACACGATTGCGCGCCGCAGCGATGGAGCGGTGCTCGCGTGGGGGCTCAATCAGACCAACGCGCCGCCATCGCCCGCGGGCGTGACGTACGTCGAGATCGCGGCCGGCCACACGCACAACATCGCGCGACGCAGCAATGGAACGGTCGTCGAGTGGCCGTTCGGCGTCGGCGCGATCCCGCCCTTGCCCGCCGGTGTCACGTACGTTCACGTCGCGACGGGCGCCGATCACTCGCTCGCGCTGCGCAGCGACGGCGTGATCGTCGCTTGGGGTGACAACGACGACGGTCAGACGAGCGTGCCGCCGCTGCCCGCCGGGCTCGCCGCGGTCGAGATCGCCGCCGGCGGCTACGGATATCCGACGCCGACGAGCCTGACCGGACACAGCGCCGCGCGGCTGAGCGACGGGTCGATCCTCGCGTGGGGTTCGAACACCTCGACGCAGCTCCAAGTGCCGCCGTTGCCGGCCGGACGCGTGTACCACGACGTCGAGATCGGCCAGCAGATCACGTTCGCGCGCTACGGTCCGGGCTCGACGGCGAGCGTTGCGGGC
>SCVU01000601.1 GCA_004296785.1 Planctomycetota bacterium | reverse complement strand
CGCGCCCCGAGCTCGACTCGCCGCGCCGCCGCGTCGCCTGGTCTGCCGGCGAGCGGCCCGGCGCCGAGCGCGCCGAGCACCGCCGCGCGGAGGAAGTGCTGCGGCAGTTCCGCAATCTGCTCCATCCGACGTTGCGCAACGCGACGCTGAACCTCGAGCCGCGCGAGCTCGGCAAGCTCTCGATCCGCATCTCGATGCACGAGGGCCAGCTCGCGGCGAACGTGCGCGCCGAGCGCCCCGAGACGCTCGAGCTGCTGAAGAAGCACCTGCCCGAGCTGCGCGCCGCGCTCGCCGCCGCCGGGATCCAGACGCAGTCGCTCGACCTCGAGCTCGGCGCACAGGAGCGCGGCGACCAGCCGGGCCCGGATGCACGGCGCCGCGCCGGCGCAGCGGGCGCGGACGCGAGCTTCGAAGCGCGCGTGCAAGCGAGCCGCCCGATCGCCATGCGCGGTGAGCCCGCGCTCGACACCTGGGCCTAGCGCGCGAGCACGGCGCAGCGCCCACACACACCGACCACCGACGCCATCCACCGCAGACGCAATCCCATGCCCATCACCGACATCACCGCCTCAGCGCCGTCGCAGTACGACGCGATCGCCCCCAAGCAGCAGCTCGACAAGGACGCCTTCATGAAGCTGCTCGTCACGCAGATGAAGTCGCAGGACCCGCTGTCGCCGCAGTCGAACCAGGAGTTCATCGGGCAGCTCGCGAACTTCTCGTCGCTCGAGCAGATGCAGAACCTCAACGACAACGTGCTCGGGCTCGCGCTGCTGCAGCAGGACAGCTCGCTGCTGCTCGCGATGTCGAACGGCAGCGCGCTGATCGGCAAGCACGTGTCGTACGAGGATCCCGACACCGGCGCGACGAAGAGCGGCACCGTCGATGCGATGGTGATGGAGGACGGTCAGGCGATGCTCAAGGTCGGCACGTCGAAGATCCCGCTCGCGGCGATCCTCGAGATCAAGTCGCCCGACGCGGGCGACGGCTCGGGCGACGCGAACGGCGACGCGAACGGCGACTCGGGCAACGGCTCGGGCGACTCGGGCAGCGGCGACGACGGCCTCGACAACGGAGGCGCGGACTAACCATGTCGTCGTCCTTCATCACCGCGCTCGGCGGCATGCGCGCCAACCAGAGCTGGCTCGACATCATCGGCAACAACCTCGCGAACTCGAACACGCCGGGCTTCAAGGCCTCGCGCGCGCTGTTCGCCGATCAGTTCAGCCGCTTGATCAAGCCCGCGACTCCCGCGGCGGGCAGCATCGGCGGCACCGATCCGATGCAGATCGGCCAGGGCGTGAAGCTCTCGCTCGTCGACCACGACTTCCGCCAGGGCACGCTCAACAGCACGGGCCGCACGTTCGACCTCGCGCTGCGCGGCAAGGGCTTCTTCGCGCTGTCCGACGGCACCCGCACGTTCTACTCGCGCGTCGGTGCGTTCGGCCTCGATGCGGACAAGAACATGGTGGACCAGCGCACCGGCTACAAAGTGCTCGACCCGAACGGGTCGGAGTTCACCGTCGACACCGACACGGTGATCCCGCCGCAGGCGACCACGTCGATCTCGTTCAAGGGCAACCTGCCGGCCGAGGTGAAGGGGCCGCTCGCGGAATCGCTGCAGGGCGCCTCCGAGTTCGTCGCGGGCACGCCGGCCTCGATGACGAGCGCGAACGCGGGCCCGTACACCGTCGTGGACGGCACGACGTACACGATGGAAGTGAAGGTCAACGGCGGCGCGCCGCAGACCGTCTCGATCACCGCGAGCGGGACGTCGATGACGGCGACGGAGGTCGCGAACGCGATCGACGCGCTCGACCACGTGTCGGCGAGCGTCGACACGAACGGCAACGTCGTGATGACGGCCGAGAAGAACGGCATGAAGTCGACGCTCAAGGTCGACCCGCCGACGTCGAACAGCCTCGCGTCGCTGGTCGGCCTCAACACGAACCTCGTCAGCGGCACCGAGACGGCCGCGACGACGTCGACGGACCTGAACGACCTGACGCTGAGCCTGTCGGACTACGCGTCGGGCGACGTGATCAACGTCACCGGCACGGACGCCGACGGCGCGCCGATCTCGGGCACGTTCACGTACGGCACCGACGGCACGACGGTCGGCGACTTCCTCACGTTCCTGAACTCGCAGTTCAACGGCGCGACGGCGACCTTCGACGCGGCGACGCAGAAGCTCACGTTGACCGCGGACGCGACCGGCGAAGCGAGTCTCTCGCTCGCGATCGGCGATCCGCCGGGCCAGGCGAAGAAGCTCGACTGGGCCGCGGCCTCGATGGCCGTCGCGACGAACGGCACCGGGCCCGACGAGGTCACGTCGACCGTCGAGGTGTTCGACGCCGCGGGCACGTCGCACCTCGTGACCTTCGACTGGCAGCGCCAGGACGACGGCACGTGGAACGGGACCGCGTCGGTGCCGGCGAGCGACGGCACGGTGACGAGCGGCTCGATCAACGGCGTCACGTTCAACGCGAACGGCTCGCTGTCGACGCCCGCGATCGCGCAGATCGACGTGCAGTTCAACGGCCAGCCGAACCAGACGCTGACGCTGACGCTCGGCACCGCCGGCGACTTCGACGGCATCACGCAGTTCGGCTCGTCCGCGAGCGTGATCGCCGACGAGCAGGACGGCTACGGCGTCGGCGAGCTCGCGAACCTGTCGGTCGACGTCGAGGGCGCGATCAACGGCTTCTTCACGAACGGACAGACGGTCGAGCTCGGCCGCTTCGGCGTCGCGACGTTCGCCAACGAGATGGGGCTCGAGAGCGTCGGCGACAACTACTGGGTCGAGTCGCCGAACAGCGGCCAGCTGGTGCTGTCCAGCGGCAAGTTCGGCGCGGCCGGCGAGGTCGTCGGCGGCGCGCTCGAGGAGTCGAACGTCGACACCGCCGAGGAGTTCGTGCGCATGATCCAGGCGCAGCGCGGCTTCCAGGCGAACGCGCGCGTCATCACCGCGCAGAACGAGATCCTGCAGGACGTGATGCAGATCACGTAGACCGAGATGAGCACCTAGCGAGAGCGAAGGAGAACCGGCGGCCGCCAGCGACGGCCGCCCGCCCGAAGACCCACGCGGCGCGCGCCGCCGCATCACTCAGCGATCCGTCACACGGGTCCGCGGGCACACGGGCCCGGCTCGCGAGCGAGCCGGGCCCATTTTCTTTCGCGCGCGCTCGCGCGTCGCTCACTCCTCCGGCGCGGCTTCCGCCTCGTCCGTCTTGCGCCCCGTCAGCTCGTCGAGCATCTCGAGGTAGCTCGCGTAGCGCGTCGCGCGGATGCGGCCCTCGTCGACAGCCGCGTACACCGCGCAACCCGGCTCGTGGTCGTGCGTGCAGTCGGGCAGCGTGCAGCGCGCGCTCTCGCGCGCGATCTCCGGCCACAGCATCCGCAGTTCGACCGGCGTCACCGCGTGCAGGCGGAACACGCGGATCCCCGGCGTGTCGATCACCGTCGAGCCGTCCGACAGCTTGTGCAGCTGCGAGAAGCTCGTCGTGTGCCGGCCCTGGTCCCAGTAGCGGCTGATGCGCCCCTCGGCGATCTTCAGGCTCGGATCGAGCTTGTTCAGCAGCGTCGACTTGCCGACGCCCGAGCCGCCGTAGAGCACGCTGACCTTGTTCGACAGGATCTCGCGCAGTTCGTCGAGCCCCGTGCCGTCCGTCGCGCTCGTCTGCACGACGCGCACGCCGGCCTCGACGTAGGTCGCGCACAGATCGACCAGGTCCTCGCGCTCGCACAGATCGACCTTGTTCAACACGAGCACGGCCTCGATCCGGTGCCAGCGGCACGCGGCGAGGATGCGGTCGGTCCGATGGCTCGAGAACTTCGGCTTGGCGACGGACGCGATGTTGAGCAGCTGGTCGACGTTCGCGCACAGGATCTGCGCGCGCGGATCGTGGCTCGACGCGACGCGCGAGAGGAAGTTCTTGCGCTCGTGCACGCTCTCGATGCCCGGCGGATCGCCGTCCAGCGACACGTCGACGACGTCGCCGACCGCGACGGGGTTCTTCGCCTGCGTGCGCTCCTCGAACAGCCGCCCGCGCAGCACGCACGGCCGCACGCGGCCGCGCTCGGGGCCGGAGAGGAGCTCGACGTGCACGATGCGCGCGTCGTAACGAGTGACGCGGCCGGGTTGGGTCTGTGACATCGAGCGGTGCGCACGCGGCGCGCTCGCTATCCTACGCGCGCGGTCCGGCCGAACCGCACGACCGCAGCAGAACCGCTCAGCGTGGCGCACGAAATCATCCGCTCGAAGGACAACGCGGCGCTCAAGCGCGCGCGCGCGATCGGCGCGGGGCGCGAGGAGGGGCTGCTGCTGGAGGGCGAGCGGCTCGTGCGCGACGCGCTCGCGAGCGGCCATGCGCTCGAGTGCGTGCTGGTCGCCGAGTCGCGCGCGGCGCTCGCCGACGAGTGGCACGCCGCGGGGCTCGACGCGCGCGTCGTCGCGGACTCGC
>SCVU01000600.1 GCA_004296785.1 Planctomycetota bacterium | reverse complement strand
ACATGCTGCGCGACTGCGTGAAGTACAGCGCGATCGCCTCGTGCTCCGGGAACGCCCACGCGTAGGTCCCGTCGGAGCCGCTGTGCCCGAACACGACGACTTCGGGATCCTTCCCCTGTGCGCCGGCCCGCGTCCACACCTGCATCATCGTGCCGTAGCCGATCTGCAGCTCGGGAAACGTGCTCGTGCCCCGCATCGGGTGCGCGCCGGGAATCAGCGCGCGCCGCACGGAGTTCGCGCGCAGCAGCCGCTCGCCGCCGCTGCGTCCCTTGTGCAACCAGAGATCGAGGAAGCGCGCGTAGTCCTCGGTCGTCGAGTAGAGCGACTGCGAGCCGAGGAAGATCGGGAACAGCGCCGGATCCTTCGCGCTGAAGAAGCGCGTCCACTCGCGCGGTGAGCCGGCGTACGCGCTGCACAGGCGCGCGCGCAGCGGATGGCCGTCCGGCATCAGACACGTCGAGCTCGCCATGCCGAGCGGCTCGAGCAGCCGCGTGCGCACGAAGTCCTCGGCCGGCGCGCCGGTCACGACCTCGATCACCGCCGTCAGCGTGTCGGTGCCTTGGTCGCTGTAGTGGAAGCCCGTGCCGGGCGCGAATTCGAGCGCGCTGCCGCTCGCGAGATCCGCGACCGCGCGCACGCTCGCGAGCTTGCGCGGGTCGTCGGCCATGATCAGCGACATCGGCAGCCCGCTCTGGTGGTGCAGCAGCTGCTCGATCGTGATGTCGCGCAGCCCCTCGCCCGCGAAGGCCGGCAGGAACTTCGCCGCGTGATCGCCGAGCTTCAGCTTGCCGTCCTCCACGAGCATCCACGTGGCCGCGCCGATCAGCGGCTTCGTCATCGAGCGGACGCAGAACACGCCGCCCGGCTGCATCGGCACGCGCTCCTCGCGATCGCGCCAGCCGTAGCCTTCGTGCAGCACGGTGCGACCGCGCACGATCACGTGCAGCTCGGCGCCGACGATCTCGTCGGTCTCCACGAACGAGCGCACGAGCGCGTCCAACCCCGCGAGGATCTCGGGCGAGATCCGCTGCTCGAGCGCCGTCGCGCTCGGGTAGGCCGCGGGTGCGGATGGACGCGACGCGGCGTCCTGAATCGGAACGAGGAGCGCGGCGGTCAACAGGGCGGGGACGAGCATGTGCACGTGGCGGTTCGGGGTCGGCGGAACGGAAGATGGATCGAGTTCGAGACGGATCGAGCTCAGCGGCGCAGCCCGTCGAGGGTCGCGCTCATCGCGGTCGGCAGGACCGCGGGGGAATCGGCGATGCGGCCGAGCAGCGCCATGCCCTGCACGAACGCGACGAGCTGGCGCGCCGAGTCGCGCGGCCGCACGTTCGGACGCAGCTCACCGGCGTCGAGCGCGCGCTGCAGCGTGCGCTCGAATGCGTCTTCGAGGCGCGCGAGCTCGCGGCGCAACGCGGCGACGATCTCGGCGTCGTCGCGCTGGACTTGCGCGAGGCCGACGCCGAGCAGGCAGCCGTGGCTCTCGCCCGAGGCGTGGTGGCGCGCGAGCTTGCCGAGCACGCGCTCGAGGTTCGCGAGCGGGCTCGCGCCCGGTCGCTCGAGGCCGTCGCAGATCGCGGCGATCACGCTGTCGCCGTAGTGCGCGAGGCTCGCGAGGTAGAGCGCGCGCTTGTTGCCGAAGGTGTCGTACAGGCTCTTGCGGCCGACGCCGAGCTCGCCTTCGAGCTCGGACAGGCCGGTGCCGTCGAAGCCGCGGCGCCAGAAGAGGTCGCGCGCGCGCTCGAGCGTGCGCTGCGTGTCGAATTGCTTCGGCGGACCGGGCGGACGGCGGGCTCCGTGGCGCATGGGGCCACGGTATCGAACTTACACCGATCGGTAAAGGATCGTCTGGCGCGTCGCGCTACGGGCAGAGCGTCGCCTTCAAACCGTTCGACAGCGCGATTCCCTGCGCGAAGCTCGGCTCGAGCCCGGCCGCCTGCACGAACACCTCGAGCCCCGCGAGCGCCGGATCCGGCGGAATCGCCTTCGCGATCCCCGCACCGCTCGCGCCGGTCGGCGCGGCCTGGAACACGAACAGCAGACCCGGATCGACGAGCACGGCGCCGCCGAAGATCGGCAGGTTCGCGCTCGCGGCGCTGAGCGCGAAGAACGCGCCGCTCTGCGCCGCGTTCGGCACGACGGCGCGCAACAGCCCGCCGACCTTCGGCGAGCCGACGCCGTTCAGCAGCAGCGTGTTCACCGGCGACGCGCCCGCGCCGTACGCCGCAAAGCCGCAGCTCGGCGCGAACGGCGCGATCTCGAGCTTGTCGAAGATCACGCCGACCGGGTCGAACGGCCCGTCCTGGATCGCGAAGCCGAACACGCTGAGCCCCGTGAAGTCGTACGTGCCGACCGCAGCCGCGACGTCGAGGCTCGACAGCGCCGTGCCGCCGTACGTGACCATCTGGTACGCCTGCAGCGCGCCGAAGATGCCGGTCTGATCGAGCGGCACGCCGACCGGCACGTCGACGTTCGTCGAGAGCAGGAACCCATCGACCGCGGGATCGTCGTTGCGCAGCACGAGCATCGGCGGCGGCACGGCGGGATACGGAGTCTGCAGGCCGAGCGCGACCGAGCCGATCTGGTACGCGAACGTGCCGGCGACCGCGGGATAGCCGCGCGTTGGAAACGTCGGGCTGTTGACGAAGTTCGCGGCGTCGACGCGCAGCGTGATCAGCACCGGGTCGTTCGCGTGCACTGCGCCGAGCGCGCCGGTCGTGATCTGGTTGTACTCGACGTGGCCGTGCCAGCGGACCGTGAACTCCTGCGCGCGCAGGACGGCGGGACAGGCGAGCGCGGCGAGCGCGACGAGGGTGCGGAGCGTGGGCATGGAATGCGAGATTCTACTCGCCCGCGCCGCCGCAGCCGCGCAGCGCTCAGCGCCGTCCGCCGCCGTGGTGGCGGCCGCCGCGCTCCTCGCCGACGTGGCCGAACTCGATCGGCGCGGGGCCCGAGCCGCCACGCCCTCGGTCGCTGAAGCCGTGCTGCACCGTCGACTTCGGCGCGCTCGGCCGCGGCGCCGAGCCCTGCTGCGGTCGGCCGCCCGACGAGCGCGCGCCGCCGTGCCGGCCGCCCGCGGGCCGTCCGCCGCCGTGGCCGCCACGATCACCACCGCCGTGGCCGCCGCCATGTCCGCCGCCGTGACCACCCGCGTGCCCGCCGCCGTGCGGCCGCCGCCCGCGCGCTCCGTGGCCCTGCGACTCGTGTCGCCCGCCGCCGCGCTGCGCCTGCTTCGCCGGCTCGTTGACGACGACGCCGCGCGGCACGTTGCCGAGCACCGGGATCGGCATGCGGATCAGCTTCTCGACCGCGCGCAGGTTCGCGCGCTCCTCCGACGAGCACAGCGAGTACGCGACGCCCGACGCGCCCGCGCGCGCGGTGCGGCCGATGCGGTGCACGTACGTCTCCGGCACGTCCGGGATGTCCATGTTGATCACGTGCGTGATGCCATCGACGTCGATGCCGCGCGCGGCGATGTCGGTCGCGACGAGCACGCGCGTGCTGCCGTCCTTGAACCCGTCGAGCGCGCGCTCGCGCGCACCCTGCGACTTGTTGCCGTGGATCGCCTCGGCGCCGATGCGCGCGGCGACCAGCGCCTTCGCGCAGCGGTTCGCGTCGCGCTTCGTGCGCGTGAACACGAGCACGCGCTGCACCTCGGGGCGAGCGAGCAAGCCCTGCAGCACCGCCTGCTTGTCCTTCTTCTCCGCGTAGCACAGGTGCTGCTCGATCCGCTCGGCCGTCGTCGCGACCGGCGCGACCGCGATCTCGACCGGCTTCTGCAGGATCTGGTTCGCGAGGTGGCGGATCTCGGGCGGCATCGTCGCCGAGAACAAGAGCGCCTGCTTCTGCCGCGGCAGCAGCGCGAGGATGCGGCGCATGTCGGGCAGGAAGCCCATGTCGAGCATGCGGTCGGCCTCGTCGAGCACGAGGATCTCGATGCCGCCCAGGCCGAGCAGCCGCTGGTTCGCGAGATCGAGCAGACGGCCCGGCGTCGCGACGACGATGTCGACGCCGCGGCGCAGCGCCGTGACCTGCGGGCCCTGGCCGACGCCGCCGAAGATCACGGCGGTGCGCTGGTGCAGCTTCGCGCCGTAGTCGCTGAAGCTCTGGCCGATCTGCGACGCGAGCTCGCGCGTCGGCGCGAGCACCAGCACGCGCGGGACGTGCGGCTCGCGCGCGCGCGCCTTGTGAGCGTGCGTCGCGTTCAGGCGCTGCAGGATCGGCAGCGCGAACGCGGCGGTCTTGCCGGTGCCGGTCTGCGCGCAGCCGAGGACGTCGCGGGCGGCGAGCACGTGCGGGATCGCCTGGGACTGGATCGGCGTCGGGCGCTCGTAGCCTTGCTTCGCGATCGCGGCGAGCAGCTCGTCGATCAGGCCGAGGTCGCGGAACGCGGCGGGCGCGGGGATGGACATGGCGAGAGCATGGAGGAGCCCGCGGCGGTCGACGCGCGAAATCCCTGGAAACCGGCTCGATGCGACCGCTTTGCACGCGCTCGCGCATCGGCTACCTTGCACGATTGCCGATGCGCGTCCTCGCTCTCGTTTGCCTGCTCGCGGCGTGGGCGCCCGTCGGCGGATGCGACGAGCGCGCGAGCGTCGACGCGGCGCCGCAGCACGCACCGGCCGACGGCTTCCGCGCCGCGGGCGAGCTGCGCGACGGACGGCGCGAAGGTCCGTGGCAGTGGTCGACGCCCGAGGGCACGGTCGTCGAAGCGGGCGCGTACGCGAACGGACTGCGCGAGGGCGCGTGGAAGCGCTACGACTCGCGCGGTCGCCTGGTCGAGGAGACCACGTACGCGCGCGGCGAGCGCTCCGGTCCCGCGCGGCTGTACCACCCGGGCGGCGCAGTGCTCGCCGAGCTCGTCTACGCCGCCGATCGACTGGAGGGCGAGCAGCTCGGCCGCCACGCGAACGGCGCGCCCGAATCGCGCGGTCCGTGCGTGCGCGGCTTGCGCGACGGCACGTGGACGTTCTTCCACGAGAGCGGCGCGAAGCTCGAGGAAGGCGCGTACCGCACCGGCATGCGCGAAGGCGAGTGGCGCGGCTGGGACGCCGCGGGCAATCCGACGCAGCGCGGCGCCTACGAGCTCGATCGCGAGTCGGGCCCGTGGACCTACTACCACGCGAACGGCGCCGTCGCCGTCGCCGGCGAGTTCGAGCGCGGCGCGCGCAGCGGGCTGTGGGTGACGAACGATCCGAACGGCCACCGGCTCGCCGAGGGCTGGTTCGAGCGCGGTCTCGCGCACGGCGCCTATCGGATGTGGGACGCGAGCGGGACGCTCGTCGAAGAGGGGCGGATGGAAAACGGAGTGAAGACGCAGGTCCGACAACCATGAGCGAGCAACGCACCGCGATCCAAACCGAAGGCGCGCCCCGCGAGCAGAAGAAGCGCGGCTGTCTGACCCCGACGAACTGCCTGCTGTTCGCGGTGCTCGGCACCGGGGCGTTCCTCTTGTGCCTGTTCGCCGGGCTGCTCGTGTTCGCGAGCTGGGGCAGCGGCGAGAGCAGCGGGGGCGGGGGCGGGGGCGGCGGATCCGGCAACGTGCTGCGCGTCGTGCTCGACGGCCCGCTCGGCGATGCGCCGCAGTTCGCCGGCGCGTTCCTCGACCCGAACGACGCGCCGCAGCCGGTCGCGCGCATCGCGCGCGCGATCCGCGACGCCGCGCAGGACGACGACATCGACGCGCTGTACCTGCGCTGCGGCAACGTCGGCGCGGGCTGGGGCGTGTCGCGCGAGCTGCGCGAGGCCGTGCTCGCGTTCCGCGCGGCCGGCAAGCCGGCGGTCGCGTGGGCCGAGGGCTACGACACGAAGAGCTACTACGTCGCGAGCGCGTGCGACCAGATCGCGCTCGCGCCGGCGGGCATCGCGCTCGTCAACGGCTTCTCGGTCGGCATCACGTACTTCAAGCGCGCGTTCGACAAGCTCGGCGTCGAGCCCGAGTTCGAGCACGTCGGCGACTACAAGTCGGCGATCGAGGTGTACGAGCGCGAGGGCCCGAGCGCCGAGGCATCGGAGTCGCTCGAGTACCTGCTCGACGGCATCTGGAACCAGGTGCTCGGCGAGATGGCGGCGCAGCGCAAGCTGCGCGCGGACGTGCTGCAGCAGCGCATCGACCACCCGGTGCTCGATCCGGCGGGCGTCGTCGCCGCGGGCCTCGTCGACGTCGCCGCGTCGCGCCGCGCAGTCGAGGCGTGCCTCACGACGGCGCGCGATTCGAACTGGCTCGAGCAGGTCGGCGCGGCCGAGACCGCGCTGGAAACGCAGGAGCCCGACTTCGTCGACGCCGAGGACTACGCGGGCGGCTGGGGCGGCTCGGGCGAGAAGATCGCGCTCGTGTACGCCGAGGGCGCGATCGTCGACAGCGAGGGCGGCGGCCTGTTCGCGACGAACCAGATCTCGCCGGGTCGCTACGTCCGCCTGCTCGAGCGGCTGCGCGAGGACGAGTCGGTGCGCGCGCTCGTGCTGCGCGTCAACAGCCCCGGCGGCTCGGGCCTCGCGTCGGATCTGATCCACGAGGAGCTCGAGCGCTTCCACCGCACCGGTCGGCCGATCGTCGTGTCGATGGGAGACTACGCGGCGAGCGGCGGCTACTACATCGCGTGCGGCGCCGACTGGATCGTCGCGCAGCCGACGACGATCACCGGCTCGATCGGCGTGTTCGGCGGCAAGTTCAACCTGGCCGGCGGGCTCGCGAAGCTCGGCCTGACCTCGCACACGTATCGGCGCGGCGAGATGAGCGACATGTTCGATCTCGACACGCCGTTCGATCCGGAGCGGCGCGCGGTGTTCCGCACGTTCCTGCAGTCGTTCTACGACCGCTTCGTCGGCAAGGTCGCGGCGGGGCGGAAGCTCGAGCTTTCGGCCGTGCACGCGATCGCGAAGGGCCGCGTGTGGACGGGCGAGCAAGCGCTCGAGCGCAAGCTCGTCGATCAGGTCGGCGGGATCGAGGACGCGCTCGCGAAGGCCGCGCAGCTCGCGCACCTCGAGCGCTGGCACGTCGTCGAGCAGCCGCGGCCGCTCGGATTGTTCGAGACGCTGATGCAGGAGTTCGATCGCCAGCGGCATCCGTCGTCGGCGGCCGCGCTGGGTTCGACGCAGCTGGGAGCGCTGATCCCGAGCGCGGACGTCGCGGACGCGCTGCAGGAAGTGCTCGTGCTGCAGCAGGTGCTGGCGGGCGGCCGCGCGGCCGCGTACGCGCCGGGCCTGATGCCGCTTCGCTGAGCCGATTGCTGCGCTGAGGCGCGCTCAGCGCGCCATCACGAGCTCGTGCACGCGGCCCGCGTCGCGCGGCAGCTCGAGCTCGACGCGCGCGGTCGGCCCGCCCGGCTTCTCGTCGCGCACGCGCACGCTCCACTTGCCGGCGGGAAGCGTGAGCGCGGCATCGGTCCCGGTGCCGTCGAGCGTGTCGGTCAACCCCAGCGCGAGCTCCTCGACGTCGATGAAGCGCACGCGGTACGGCGGCCACGGATTGCGCTCGGCCGTCAGCACGCGCAGCTCGACGCGCGAACTGTCGACCGGCGCGAGCGCGGCGACGAGCTCGCCATCGTCCGGCACGTGCTCGAGCGTCGCGCGCAGCGACGGACGCTCGGGAGCCGCGCCGCTCCACAGCTCGAGCGTGTAC
>SCVU01000599.1 GCA_004296785.1 Planctomycetota bacterium | reverse complement strand
GGGCCGGGTGGCCGTGAAGCCGGATGCGTGGTGAGGTGCTCGATCGTGCGCTGCGAGCGCGCGCAGCAGTTCTGACTCCGGCGTCGCGATGCCGTAGCGCACGTCGCCCGGCGCGCTCGGCAGTACGAGGCGCAGCTCGCCCGCCGCACTCTTCTTGTCGAGCCGCATCGCATCGAGGAGCAAAGCGTGGTCGAGCTTTCTCGCGTAGCGCGCTTCGAGCTCCGCGAGCGAGCCGTAGAGTCCGAGCGCAGCGAGCAACGCGCGGACGCGCGCGGGAAGCCGCGCGTCGGCGAGATGTCCGCCGTGAGCGCTCGCATCGCACGCCAGCGCGACGCCGCACCCGACTGCGACGCCGTGGGGGATCGTTCCGTAGCCGGCGACCTTCTCGATCGCGTGCGCGAACGTGTGCCCGAGGTTCAAGAGCTTGCGCTCGCCGCGCTCGCGCGGATCCGCGGCGACGATGCGCGCCTTGAGCCGCGCGCACAGCTCGACCGCCTGCGCGAGCGCCGCCTCCTCGCGCGCGACGAGGCGCGCGGCCGACTGCTCGACGAGCGCGAGCTCGCGCTCGCCCGCGAGCAGCGCGCACTTGACGACCTCGCCGAAGCCGCTCGCGAGCTCCGCGGCGGGCAGCGTCGCGAGCGTCGACGTGTCCGCGAGCACGCCGATCGGCTGGTGGAACGCGCCGACGAGATTCTTGCCGGCCGCGACGTCGATCGCCGTCTTGCCGCCGATCGACGAATCGGCCATCGCGAGCAGTGTGGTCGGGCACTGCAGCACCGCGATCCCGCGCATGTACAGCGCTGCCGCGAGCCCGGCGACGTCGCCGACGCTGCCGCCGCCGAGCGCGATCACGAGCGAGGCGCGATCGAGCCGCGCGGCGGCCATCGCTTCGAGCAACTTTTCGAGCTGCGCGAACGACTTCGCGCGCTCGCCGGTCGCGACGACGTGCAGCGCCGCCGTTCCGACGGCCAGGCGCGCCGCGTGGAGATTCGCGACGGTCGCATCGCTGACCACGAGCGAGCGCGAGTGCCGCGCCGCGATCGCCGCGACCTCGCCGAGCGCACCCGCACCGATCACGACCGGGCAGCGCGGTTCGGTCTCGACCTCGAAGCGCACCGGCTCGGTCATCGGATCGGCTCGCTCATCGGATCGGATCGTCCATCGCGCCGTTTCGATTCCGCGCGCCGCGTTCAGCGGATCCGCGCGACCGCGCGCGCCGCGTGCAGCGCCGCCGCGTTGACGAACGCGCGCAGGATCCGGTCGTTCGGATCGCCTTCGGGCGACAGCTCGGGATGCCACTGCACGCCGAGCGCGAACGGATGGTCGGCGCGCTCGATGCCCTCGATCAGGCCCTCGCCGTCGCGCGCGCTGACGCTCCACGCGCCGCCGACGCTCGCGATCGCCTGGTGGTGGCGCGACACGACGCGCAGCTCGGACTCCGACGTCGCGTGCGCGAGCCGCGAGCCGCGCTCGAGCGCGACCGCGTGCTCGACGCCGCCGCTGTGCGGCTGCGCACCCGGCCGATCGTCGGGCAAGTGCTGGTGCAGGCGCCCGCCCTCGGCGAGCGCGAGCAACTGCATGCCGTAGCAGATGCCGAGCACCGGCGTGCCGCGCGCGAGCACCGCGCGCGCGAGCTCGAAGTCGAAATCCTGCTTGGCCGTCGGCACCGGCGTCGCCTTCGGATGCGTCGGACCGAGGCCGAGCCGCGCCGTGTCGAAGTCGTCGCCGCCGGAGAACAGCACGCCGTCGACGCGCTCGACGAGCCGCTCGACGTCGGTCGGTCCGCCAACCGGCGGGATCGCGAGCGGGATGCCGCCGGCGCGCAACACCGCGTCGGCGTAGCGCGTGCCGAGCGACAGCTTCGGCCGCTCGCCCGGCTCGAGGCTCGTCGTGATCGCGATCAGCGGGCGCGGGGGAAAGGCCATGGCGTTCGCGTCAGCCGCGCGTCGACAGCGCGCAGCCGATCATCTTGTACAGGAGGCGCGCGCCGACGTTCGCATCCCACGAGTCGGTGCCGGCG
>SCVU01000598.1 GCA_004296785.1 Planctomycetota bacterium | reverse complement strand
GCGTGCTGCGACTCTTCGAAGGCCCGCTGGCGACCGATGACCTGCTGGGCCTGGAAGCCGCGTACCGCTCGGATCCTCCGGGAATCCGCGCAGCGAGCTAGGCCAGGGTCTAGGGCGCCGGAGCGCTCGGGTCGGCGCCGCGCGCCAGCCGCTCGAGCAGCGCGCACAACACCTGCCGCGGATACGGCTTGCGCAGCAGCCCGCATGCGCTCGGCAGCCTTTCGAGCTCGATGTTCGAGGCCGTCGCGACCAGCACCGGCAGCCCGTGCAGCCCGAGTTCGTCGCGGATCCGCCGCAACACCTCCTCCCCGTCGAAGCCCGGCATCTCGCAGTCGAGCAGCACCAGGTCCGGCCGCGGTGCCTGCGCCAGGCGCGCCAGCGCGCTCGGCCCGTCGAACGCGAGCTCGACCTCGTACGCGCGCGCCTCGAGCAGCGCCTTCAGTCCGCGCGCGACCTGCTCTTCGTCGTCGACGATCAACAGTCGCGTGCGCGGCTTCGCCGGCGCCGCCGCGCTCGCACCTGCCGCGCCGCAGGCCGCGGCCAGTTCGCGCGCCGCCTGCTCGCTCGCGGCCTGTTCGCGCTCGGCGATCTCCTGCATCAGCAGGCGCAGGTCCTCGAAGGTCGGCAGGCCCGCCTGCTCCCACTCGTTCTCGATCGCGACCTTGAGCCGGCGATTGAACGCCTTGAGCTCCTCCCACGCCATGTAGTCGGGCGCGTTCGGCCGCACCGACAGGTTGTCGTGCGTGTCGACGCAGAAGAAGTACTCGCCCTGCACGAGGTGCTCCTGCACGACGAGCTTCATGAACGGATAGCGCGTGTTGCCCAGTCGCAGCGCGTAGCGCGCACACGCGTCGTTCGCGCTGCCGGCCTCGCGTTCGAACAGCGCGAGCGCCTCCTCCGGCGAGCGCGCGCGCTCGAACGCGGCGACCGGCGCGACGCGCGAGCGCACCGGGCCGCCGTCCGGCCACGCGTGCTTGTTGTACAGCGCGATCGCGGCGCGCACGTGGACCGGCGAGAGTCGCTCGAGGCGCATCGGGGACCGCGCGCGCGCGCGCTCAGGTGCTCGCGACCGGGCGCGGCTCGGCCCGCGCGATGGACGGCGCGGCGTGGCGCGGACCGAGGCCGTCGCGCACGCTGCCGATGATCGAACGCACGTCCGCGATCGAGGCGCCGTCGAGCAGCGCGTCGATCTCGCCGGGCAGGCGCGCGAGCGCGCCCGGATCCGCGAACGACCACGTGCCGACTTGCACGGCCGCGCAGCCCGCGACGAGGAACTCGAGCGCGTCGCTCGCGCAGCGGATGCCGCCGCAGCCGATCACGGGAATCGCCACCGCGCGCGCGCACTCCCACGCGCAGCGCAGCGCGATCGGCTTGATCGGCGGGCCGGAGTAGCCGCCCTGCACGGTCGCCAGGCCGGGCTTGCCGCTCTTCCAGTCGATGGCCATGCCGAGCAGCGTGTTCACCGCGGTCACCGCGTCCGCGCCGGCGCCCTCGACGGCCTTCGCCATCTCGCCGATGCGCGCGACGTTCGGCGAGAGCTTCGCCCAGATCGGCTTCGACGTGCGCGCGCGCACGAGCTCGATCACGCGCGCCGCCATCGCGGGGTCGGTGCCGAACGGCAGCTTGCCGCCCTGCACGTTCGGGCAGGACAGATTGACCTCGAGCGCGTCGATCGCGTCGCAGCCGTCGAGGCGTTCGGCGAGCTCGGCGAAGTCGGCCGGCGACTCGGCGCCGATGTTCGTGACGATCAGCGTGTCCGCGCCGCGCACGGCGGGCACGACGTCGCGCAGGTACGCGTCGATGCCGCGGTTCTCGAGGCCGATCGAGTTCAACAGGCCGCCCGAGGTCTCGCACAGGCGCGGCAGCGGATTGCCCGGCCGCGGCCGCAGCGTGACGGTCTTCGAGACGAGCGCGCCGATCGCGGACGGCGGACAGAAGCCCGCCATCTCGAGCCCGTGGCCGAACGTTCCGGATGCGCTGAGCACCGGATTGCGCAGCGAGAGTCGCCCGATCGGCACGCGCAGCGAAGCCATCGGACGGCACTGTATCCGAGGCGCGCGGCGCGTGCGAGCCGGGTGCGCGCTCGCGGTGCGCTGCGCGCGCTCGACGTTCAGGGCGCCGCGACGGGCTCGGGCGCGCGCTGCGGGCGGAAGCTCGCGATCAGCATCAGCACCGCGCCGACCGTGATGAACGAGTCGGCGACGTTGAACGTCGGGAAGTGGCCGTTCGAGAACGGCCCGTGGCTGCCGAACGACTTGATGTAGACGTCGACGAAGTCGCGCACCTCGCCGAACGGATGGTCGGGCGGTGCCGGCAGCAGCAGGTTGTCGTGGAGATTGCCGAGCGCGCCGCCGAGCACGCACACGAGCGCGATGCGGAACAGCTTCTGGTCCGCGTGCGCGCGCCACAGCAGCCAGCCGATCAGGCCGACCGCGGCGACGCGGCCGCTGACGAGCAGCCACGGCACGTCCTCCAGCAGCGTGAACGCCATGCCCGGATTCGTCGCGCGCATCAGCGCGAGCCACTCGCCGACGACCGGCACGCGCTCGTGCCCGCAGACGTCGTAGACCAGCGCGTCGGGGCGCGACTCGAGATACGCGAACGCGGCGTGCTTCGACCACAGGTCGAGCGCGACGATCAGCGGGATCGGAATGAAGCGGCGCCAGCGCGCGCGTCCGCCGTCCGCGGCGGCCGTCACGTCGCGAGGCTCCGCTCGCGCGAGGAACGCGCCAGCAGCGCACGACCCGGCAGCGCAGAACTGAGCGGCGCGCGAATCAGCAGCGCACGACCCGGCGGCACGAGAACGGGCGGCGCGAGCACGGCGAGAGCGCGCGACGCGCTCAACTGTCGCGCTCGGCCTTGCGCTGGCACCCGATGCAGAAGCGCGTGTACGGCACCGCGCGCAGGCGCTCCTTGTTGATCCACTCCTGGCAGCCTTCGCACTTGCCGAAGTTGCCGCCCTCGAAGCGGACGAGCGCCTCGTCGATCTCGCGCAGCGCCGTCTCGTCGTGCTGCAACAGCTCGAGGCTGAACTCCTGGTAGAAGCTGTCGCTGCCCGCGTCCGCTTCGACGTCGACGGTCGCCTTCTCGCCGTTGATGCCGAATGCATCCTCGTGCAGGTTCTTGATGTCGCCGCTGAGGACGCCGCGCAGGCCGATCAACGCCTGCTTGAGCCCCTCGAGTTCCTTCGGCGTCGGCTTCTTCGCGGTCATCGGTCCGTTGCCCGGTGCGTTGCTCGGTGAGTTGCTTCGTGATTGGCTGGTCAAGGTGCCCCCTGCTCGCGCTGCCCGCATGCCGCGGGTTCCGTCGTCGCAGACCCGTCGCGAACTGTTCTGCGAACCGCGCGGTTCGTTCGTTCCGGGTCGACGCTGGATCGGCGCATTTTGGGCGAAAAGTATAGGCAGCCCTGTCGCGCGGCGACAAGCGCCCCCGACCCGACATTGAACGAATTGCCGGTTCGGGCGAACCTTGGGTCCGGATGCGCCACCCGTCGACCCCGGAGCTGGCTCTCGCCGACCTGCTGCAGTGCCTGGCGGCCGAGGCCGGGCTCGCGCGCTCGACGCTGGCGTCGTACCGGCAGCAGGGCCGGCGCTTCGCGAGCTGGATGCACGACCAGGGGCTCGCGCACTGCGGCGAGCTCACGACCAGCCACCTGGTCGAGTTCCTGGCCTCGCTGCGCGCGGCCGGGCTGGCCGAGGCGACGGTGGCCCACCACCTGGTCGTCGTGCGGCTCTTGCTGCGGCACCTCGTGCGCGAGGGCGAGCTCACGCGCGACGCCAGCGCCGCGCTCGACAGCCCGCGCCTCGCGAGCGTGCTGCCGAAGACGCTGAGCGCGGCCGAGGTCGAGGCGCTGCTGGCGGCTCCGGCCGGGACGAGCGCGCGCGACCTGCGCGACCGCGCGCTGCTCGAAGTGCTCTACGCGTGCGGCGCGCGCGTCTCGGAGGCCTGCGGCCTCGAGCTCGACGGCTTGGCGCGCGAGTCGCGCGTCGTGCGCGTGACCGGCAAGGGCAACAAGACGCGCGTCGTGCCACTGGGCTCGCGCGCGTGGGAGGCGCTCGACGCGTGGCTGCGCGGCGGTCGGCCGGGGATCCCGCAGGCCGCGAAGAGCGCGCGCGTGTTCCTGTCGGCGCGCGGCGCGCCGCTGTCGCGCACCGCGGCGTGGCGCATCGTGCGCGCGGCGGCGCTGCGGGCGGGGATCGGCAAGCCGGTGTCGCCGCACTGGTTGCGGCACTCGTTCGCGACGCACCTGATCGAGGCGGGCGCCGACCTGCGGGCCGTGCAGGAGATGCTCGGGCACGCGTCGATCCGCACCACCGAGGTGTACACGCACCTCGACGCGGAGCACGTGCGCAGCTTGCACCGGCTGTATCACCCGCGCGGGGCCGGGTCGGCGTAGCGGCGGCGTTCCCCCGCCGCGCGCGGAGGCGTAACCTCTGCGCCCCCGATGTCCGCCACCAGCACCGCCAGCGCGGCGCGCCGCGCGCTCCGTCCCCGCATCCTCGTCGCCGACGAACTCGGCCAGGCCGGGCTCGAGATCCTGCGCCAGGCCGGCGAGGTCGACGTCCGCACCGGCCTCAAGCCGCGCGAGCTCGCAGCCGTGCTGCCGCCGTACCACGCGCTCGTCGTGCGCTCGGCGACGAAGGTCGACGCCGAGGCGCTCGAGCTCGCGTCGAACCTCGTCGTGATCGGCCGCGCCGGCATCGGCGTCGACAACATCGACGTCGACGCGGCGACCGCGCGCGGCATCGCGGTGATGAACTCGCCCGAGGCGGGCGCGACGACGACGGCCGAGCTCGCGATCGCGCTGCTCGTATCCCTCGCGCGCAAGATTCCGCAGGCGGATGCGTCGCTGCGCGCGGGCAAGTGGGAGAAGAGCAAGTTCAGCGGCGTGGAGCTGAACGGCAAGACGCTCGGCGTGCTCGGCCTCGGCCGCATCGGCCGCGTCGTCGCCGCGCGCGGTGCGGGCCTCGCGATGCGCGTGATCGCGCACGATCCGTTCGTGCGGCCGGGCGGCGAGCCCGCGGGCGTCACGCTGGTCGACTTCGAGCGGCTGCTCGCCGAGAGCGACTTCCTGAGCGTGCACGTGCCGCTGTCGGACGCGACGCGCCATCTGATCGGCGCCGCCGAGTTCGCGAAGCTCAAGCCCGGCGCGCGGCTCGTGCACTGCGCGCGCGGCGGCATCGTCGACGAGGCGGCGCTGCTCGCGGCGCTCGAATCGGGCCGGCTCGCGGGCGCCGCGCTCGACGTGTTCGAGGAAGAGCCCGTGCGCAAGGAGCACCCGCTGCTCGCGCGCGCCGACGTCATCGTCACGCCGCACATCGGCGCGTCGACCGAGGAGGCGAAGCACGCGGTCGCGCTGGCGATCGCGCGGCAGGTCGCCGCGTGCCTGAAGAGCGGCCTCGTGCTGAACGGCGTCAACGTGCCGCTCGTCGCGCCGGCCGACGCGGAGTTCCTGACGCCGTACTTGATGCTCGCCGAGCGGCTCGCGCGGCTGCTCGCGTCGCTGTACCCGGGCCGGCCGCGCACGCTGCGCGTGCTCGCGCAAGGCGAGATCGGCGAGCGCGCGGCGCGGCCGCTGCTCGTGCGCGCGCTGGTCGGCGCGCTGCACGGCCACGACGGCCTCGTGGTCACGCAGGTGAATGCCGAGCGCATCGCGCGCGAGCGCGGCGTCGCGACGAGCGCCGAGCAGAGCGCGCTCAAGCAGGACTTCGTCAACCTCGTGCGCGTCGAGATCGACGGGCCGCACGGCCTGCACCACGCATCGGGCACGCTGATCGGAAGGCGCCACCTGCGCCTGGTCGAGCTCGACGAGTTCCTGCTCGACGCGATCCCCGAGGGCGCGCTGCTCGTCACGCACCACGCCGATCGCCCGGGTGTCGCGGGTCGGATCGGCACGCTGCTCGGCGACGCGGGACTCAACATCGCGCGCCTGCAGATCGGATTGCCGCGCGAGCGCGCGCGCCGCGCGCTGGGCGTGTTCAATCTCGACGCGGCGCCGGGAGCCGCGCTGCTCGCACAGCTCGCCGCCACCGACGGTGTCGAGCTCGCGCGCTGCGTCGAGCTGGGGGGCGCGCCGTGAAAGCGCCGCTGCGCTACGCCGACGTCTACTTCGACTGCGACTCGACGCTGTCGACGCTCGAGGGCATCGACGAGCTCGCGCGCGGCCGCCGCGACGTCGCGGAGCTGACGCAGGCGGCGATGGACGGCCGCGTCAAGCTCGAGGACGTCTACCGCCGCCGCCTCGAGCTCGTGCAGCCGACGCGCACGCAGGTCGAGCGCCTCGGTCGCTCGTACTGCCACACGCAGGTGACGGACGCGGGACCGACGCTCGCGGCGCTCCAAGCCGTCGGCAAGCGCGTGCACGTGATCTCCGGCGGGCTCGAGCCGGCGGTGAAGAAGCTCGCGGCGGCGCTGCACGTGCCCGAGGAGCGCGTGCACGCGGTCGCGATCTCGTTCGATCGCGCCGGCGACTACGAGGCGTTCGACGCGGAGTCGCCGCTCGTGCGCGCCGGCGGCAAGCTCGCGCTGCTGC
>SCVU01000597.1 GCA_004296785.1 Planctomycetota bacterium | reverse complement strand
GCAACACGCGCATCGCTCCATGATGTTCACCGCACGCGCGGTCGAACAGGGTCTCGCCGAACAGGGTCTCGCCGAACGGAGTCTCGCGCACACTGTTCGAGCCGCGGTCGCCCGGTCTACGATGGCCGCCTTATGTTCCGACCCTTCGCCGCAGCGCGTTCCGCATCCGTTCTCGTGTTCGCCCCCGTGCTAGCCATCGGCGCGCTGTGCGGAGCGTGCACGGTGCAGAACAGCGACGACGACCACGCGTTCGACGTCAGCGACGCCGCGCACGCGGCCGACCCCGGCGAGCCGACGATCGCCGACGGTTGGATCGTCTACCGCGCGCTCGAGGCGGGGGACGGTGGCGTCGATCTCAACGGCGACGGCGACGCGATCGACTCCGTCGCGTGCGCGATCGCGGCGAAGGCGCACACAGACACCGTGCTCGGCGTGGCCGCGGAATCGACGCACGTGCTCGGCAGCCACATCTACGTCGTCGTCTCCGAGGCGGAGGACGGCCGCGACTGGAACGTCGACGCCGATCAGCTCGACACGGTGCTCGTGCACTGGCAGTTCGGTGCGCCGGTGCCGCTCGACCCGGCCGACGATTTCATCGACACGCTGGTCTCGTCCGGCACGGTCGTGCCGCCGCAGGTCGCGAGCGGCCGGCTGTACTACGCGGCCGAGCTGCCGGGCGCGGGCGCGGGCGAGACCTCGCTCTACTACCTGACCAAGCAGTCGCCGACGACGCCGACCGCGGTGATCGACGCGGGCGGCGCGAATCTCGTCGTGCGCGTGCTCGGCGAGTCGGAGGGCCTGCTGTTCCTCGGCGCCGACGAGGTCCTCTCGGGGCTCGAGCTCAACGCCGACGGCGACGCGAACGACTCCTACGTGCTCGCGCTGCTCGACACGACGCTCGCGAACTCGGAGCTCGCGGTCACCGGCCTCGCACTGGCCGACTCCGAGGTGCCGATCGCCGCCGACGCGAGCGACGCGCACGACTGGACCGTCGCGTTCCTCGTGTCCGAGGCCGCGCAGGGCGACGACTTGAACGACCCGGCGCTGTTCGCCGGCGGCTGGGTCGCGGAGAACTGCACCGCGGTCGCCGATGGCGACCTGCTCGACGAAGTGCTGCACTGGATCACGTTCGAGACGTGGCTCGCGGGCAACAGCGACCCCGTCAACACCGGCATCCCCGGCGAGCTGCGCGTGATCGCGCTCGACGGCGCGGTCGCGACGCTGTGCCCCGAGGGCGACGCGGGCTGCGATCTCGACGACGACGGCGACACGATCGACTCGGTGCCGCGCTGGATCCAGACGACGGCGAACGCGCTGCCCGCGGGCGACATCGTGCACATGCTCGCGGCGAGCGCGGTGGCCGGCGGCGCGCACGGCCTCGCGTGGAACGGCGGGCGCCTCGTCGCGGTGCTGTCCGAGCAGCAGTCCGGCCGCGATCTCGACACCTCGGTGCTCGATCACGACCTCGTCGCGTGGCTCGACCCGGTGCTCGGCACCGCCGCGGTGTGGCACGTGTCGCACCCGAGCGGCGCGGTCGGCACCGGCATCGGCGGGCTGAACTTCGTCGGCGCCGACTGGCTCGCGGAGCGGCCGCAAGAGGGCCGGCTCGGTCTGGGCTTCGAGGAGAACACCGCGGGCGACGTGCTCAACCTGCCGAACTTCACGCTGAACAACTGCCTGGCCGGCGACCTCGTCGTCAAGGACACCGACGATCTCGACAGCCTGCCGGTTTGGTCGGACTTCGGCCCGGGCCCGGCGCTCGACTTCGACGGCATCGGCTACGCGCTGGCCACGAACAACGGCGGCATCGTCGTCGTGCGCGGCCAGGTGTTCTTCCGCGGCAACGAGGGCAACGACAACCACGAGTACAACGGCGACGCCGACACGTCGGACGACATCCTGTTCCGCAACGCGGTCGCGTCGGGCTGCAGCGCGTCGCCGATGTCGATCGCGACCTCGCTCGACGAGCCCGCGGTGTACAGCGACGGCATCGGGTTGTGCGCGTTCCACTGCGACGAAGCGCAGGCGGGTGAGGACTTGAACGGCGACGGCGACGAGCTCGACTTCGTGCTGCGCTACTTCAAGTTCTGATGCGCGCGCTCGTCGTCCTCGCGTGGGCGGCCGCGCTGGCGGCGTGCGCATCGCGGCCGCCGCTGGCGTGGGCGCCGGAGCCGGCGCGCACCGGCGCGGAGCTCGCGGTCGAACAGCAGCGCGCCGAGCCCGCGTTCGACCGCTCGCCGTGGGAGAACGTGTTCCGGCCCGCGGCCGCGCTCGAGCGCAAGCAGCGCGTGCCGTGGCGCGCCGACGCGCGCGGCTACGTCGCGCGCTTCGATGCGGGCGCAGCGAACCTGAGCTGGCGCGTCGAGCTGGGCGACGGCTTCCCGCTGCGCCTGCTCTCGGTCGAGGAGAACGGCACGCGCGTCGTGCCGTGCACGAATGCGTACCAGTCGCCGCCCGCGCCGCCGGGCAGGCCGCGCAAGGCGGAGCTCGAGGACGGTCGGCTCGTCCTCGAGTACGACGGCGGTCTGCGCGCGCGCTTCGAAGTGCTCGGCGCGGCGGTGCTGGTCGAGCTCGAAGGCCCGCGCGGCTACGGCCACGAGCCGTTCGAGCTGTCGCTGGGCGGGTTGCTGCGCGGACCCGGCGTGACCGATCTCTCGGCGCACATGATCTACGGCTGCGACGACGCGACCACCGCCTGCCTGCGGCTGCAGCGCGGCGGCGCGCGCTTCCTGTCCGTGCGCGTCGACCCGACCTGGTCGAACGCCTCGCAGCTCGTGCCGCGCCTGCCCGGCTCGAGCGGGCCCGGCGGCGAGTTCCTGCACTCGCAGCGCCTGCACTACATGGCCGACACGCGCGGCCGCGTGCGGCCGCTGTACGAGCGCGTGTGGATCGCGTGGTCCGGCGAGGTGCTCGACGTGCTGCCGGCGCTGGCGCGGCCCGCGCCGCCGTCGCGCGACCACGCGACGCGCGGCTACCTCAGCATGCACCTGCTCGGCTTCGCCGAGGCCGAGCGCGCGCTGCGCGAGATGTCGGCGCTCGGCGTGCGCGACATCGCGGTGTGGATGCACAAGTACCAGCGCAACGGCTACCAGCGCGGCTACCCGAACGCGGTCTTCCCGCCCAACGCCGAATGGGGTGGTCTCGAAGGGCTGCGCGCGACGCGCGCGGCCGCGCGCGACGCCGGCTTCCCGTTCGCGCTGTATCACAACTGGATGTTCAACGGCGAGCGACTGCCCGGCGGTTCGCTGCTCGATTCCGACGGCGTCCCGCGCGGTCCGGGCGACGGCGGTCAGTACCTGAAGCCGCGCGTCGCGCTCGAGCTCGTCGACGGCGTCGAGGGTGAGTTCCGCGACGCGGTGCAGCCCGAGGGCAGCTTCATCGACACGCTGCCGACCGGCCTGCCGCCGGTGGATCTCGATGCGCGCGAACCGGGCGCCGGCCTGTTCCTGCCGGCGCTGCAGCAGCTGGCCGAGCTCGTGAAGCGCGTGCGCGCGATCCACGGCGGACCGCTGGGCGGCGAGGGCAGCGTCGGCTTCGGCAACCTGCTGTGGTCGGGCCACGTCGACGCGCTGAACGGGTACGCGGGCCTGCTGACCGACCCGCCGACGCGCGAGACGATCGGCCGCTTCTCCGAGTTCGCGCCCGATTTCAATCTGTGGCGGCTGCGGCCGCTGTCGGTGCGCGTCGGCGTCGGCGAGCCGTGGCGCTTCCTCGATCCGTTCGGGCCCGCGCGGCTGATGATCGAGCCCGAGGAGCGCGACCAGATGTTGTCGGCGACCGCGCTGCTCGGGAACGCGAGCGACTACACGTACGTGCCGGGCTGCAACGCG
>SCVU01000596.1 GCA_004296785.1 Planctomycetota bacterium | reverse complement strand
CGCGCCATCTTGTCCTCGGTCACGTAGTCGGCCCAGCTCGCGTAGCCGAGCAACCCGGCGAGCTCGGCGCGGCGCTCGAGCAGCCGGCGCAGCACCGCGAGGTTCTCGGGCACCGCGCGCGACAGGTGCGCGCGCAGGTACTCGCGCCGCAGTTCGCCGCTCTCGGCGTACGACAGGAACGGGATGCGGTCCTGCGGATCGGTCGACAGCGTGACCGAGCCGTCGGCGGCCGGCGCGTGCGCGCGGCGGAAGTCCTCCGGCAGTCCCGCCAGCCCGCGCGCGCCGTCCTCGATGCGGAAGCTGCGGCCGAGCTCGATGATGTTGCGCTCGAAGTCCTGGCCGAGGCGCACGAGCTCCTCGTTCAGCGCGCGGATGCGCTCGCGCGTCGGCGCGTCGCGGTCGACGCCGCTGCGGCGGAAATCGCGCAGCGCGCGCTCGAGCACGCGCCGCTCGTCGTCGCCGCCCAGCGCGCGCGGATCGATCGCGGCGAGCGGTTCGAACAGCGCGCGGTCGAGCGACGCGTCGGTCGACAGCGCGGCGATCTCGCGCTCGACCTCGTCGCAGGTCCGGCGCATCGCCGCGTCCGGGTGGATCTTGCTCCACAGGTGCGCGAGCGCGCCGACCGTGCCGACCGGTTCGAACAGGCGGTCCCACTCGCGCAGCACCTGCGCGGCGCCCGCGGCCGCCGATGCGGCCGCGCCGCGCGCGCGGAATGCGTCGCGCGCGGTGCGCACGCGCGCGAGCGCCGCGCTGGCCGCGGAAGCGAAGGCCGCGGGATCGACGCTCGCTTCGAGCAGCTCGTACGCCGGGTGCTGGAACGGGTTCATCGCTCGCGGCGCCGCCCGAGCGCCTCGAGGTGTCTTTCGGCGTAATCGAGCAGCGCCCTGTACTGCGCGTGGAAGTCGTGCGTGCGCTGCGCGACGGCGAGCGGCGACTTGAAGTAGCACGCGGTGTGCGCCATCGCGCCGCTCTCGCCGCATTCGGCCGCGAACTCGGCCAGGCGCGCGAGGTCGATCACCAGCGGCGCGGCCAGCGCGGAATCGCAGCCGCTCCACGTGAACTGCAGGCTCATGCGCGCGCCGAGGAAGCCCTCGAAGTGCACGAAGTCGACGGCGGTCTTCCAGTCGCCGAGCGACGGCACGAAGTCGATGCCGACGTGCGAGTGCCCGAGCGAATCGCCGAGGATGCCGCGCAGAGCCTCGTCCTTGTTGCGCAGCTTGGCCGCGCGGTGCGCCGGGTCCGAGAGCACCGCGCCGTCGCGGTTGCCGAGCATGTTGTAGCCCTGCCACGCGAGCACGCGCAGCGCGCGCGCGTGGAACATCGGCGCGAGCGAGGCCTTCAGCAGCGTCTCGCCGGTCTTGCCGTCGCTGCCGCAGTGCGGCACGCGCTGCTGCTCGGCGAGCTCGCGCACCGCGCGCGGGCTCGCGCCGAGATTCGGCGTGAAGTTGACGAACGGCAGGCCCTCCTGCAGCGCGGCGATCGCGTAGACGATCGAAGCCGGCTGCGGCCGCCCGTCGTGCAGCGCGGCGTCGAGCGCGGCCCAGCTCCCCCACTCGCGCAGCGGTTCGCGCCACGCCTCGGTGCTCGACAACAGCACGACCACGGCGCGTTCGAGCTCGTTCTCGGCGCGGAACGCGCGCAGGTCGGCGCGCAGCGCGGCGATCTGCTCCAGCGGCGGCAGTGAGCCCAGGCGCGCAGCTTCCGGATCGAGATCCGAACCGCCGACGTCGGCCGCGTCGAGCACGCCGGGGCGGATGCGCGCGTCGTACGCGGCGATCGCCGCGGACGCGGCCGCGCGCAGCTGCGGCGAGATCACGCGCTCGGCGGCGAGCTCAGCGGCCGTCTGCGCGACGCGGCGCCGGCACACGTCGTGGCCGCCGAGCACGAAGTCCTCGACGGCCGGCAGCGGC
>SCVU01000595.1 GCA_004296785.1 Planctomycetota bacterium | reverse complement strand
CTGCTCGGCTACCTGCCGATGGTCGCGATGAACCTCGTGCCGTTCGCGCTGCCGCTGTGCTTCCTGCTCGCGGTCGTCGCGACGTTCGGGCGCCTCGCGCAGGACCAGGAATGGACCGCGATCCGGATGGCGGGAATCCATCCTGCGCGCGCGCTCGTGCCCGGGCTGCTGTGCGCGGCGGTGCTGAGCGGCGGCACCTACTGGATCCTTTCGAGCTACGAGCCGCGCTCGTCGTGGGAGCAGCGCGAGTACCGGCGCGACGCGATCGCGAACGCGTTCCGGCGCCTCGCGCCGGGGCGCACGGAGCTCGAGTTCGGCGAGTTCTATCTGAAGGCGGGCGGACGCGACGGCCCGAGCTTCCTGCAGGCGCTCGTCCGCATCCCGAGCGGTTCGAAGAAGCGGGAGCCGACGGTCGTGCTCGCCGACCGCGTCGACCTCTGGTTCCAGGAGGAGACGCTGATGATCCGCCTGATTCGACCGCGCGTCGTTTACGGTGCGATGAACTCCCGCGCCGACCAGTACGTGATCCCCGTGCCGCTCGCCGATGCGTACAAGCCGCCGCAACTCAACAAGCAGCAGCCGCGCTACCTGACGAGCGTGCAGATGGACGAGCTGCTCGACCAAGGCACGCTCGAGCCGAACCAGGCGCGCAAGTTCGCGCTCGAGATCCAGCGCCGCTACGCGCTAGCCGCCGTGTTCCCGATGTTCCTGCTGCTCGGCGCACCGACGGGCATCTGGCTGCGACGCGGGACGCTGCTCGCCGCGCTCGCGACTGCCGTCGGCTACGCGCTCGCGTACTACGTGCTGTTCATCCGCGCGTCGAAGGAGCTCGCCGTGCACGGCGCGATTCCGATCCCGGTCGCCGCGTGGGCGATCAATGCGCTCGGCGTGCTCGCCGGGTCGTGGATGTGTTGGAGGGTGCTGCGGCGATGAGCCGCTCGCTGCTGATCGGCGGCCATGCGGACCGCTACGTAGCGCGCCTGTACGCGGCCTCGTACCTGACGGCGTTCCTGCTCGTCGTCGGATTGTTCCTGATCCTCGATTTGTCGACGAACCTCGACGAGTACGTGAAGCCCGGCGCGGACGGCTCGTCGCCTCCCGGTCTGCTCGTCGTCCGCTACTACCTGCTGCACGTGCCGTTCCTGTACCTGCAGGTCGCGCCGTTCGTCGCGCTGGTCGCGGGGCTGTTCAGCGTGTCGCGCTTGTTGCGCGACAACGAACTCGTGGCGGCGCTCGGCGCAGGCGTGCCGGCGCAGCGCGTGCTCGCACCGGTGCTGTGCGGCGGCGCGCTGCTCGCCGCGGGGATGTTCGCGCTGCGCCAGTGGTCGGCCGAGCGGCTGTCGCTCGAGCGCGATCTCGTGCACGACGCGCTCGTCGAGCGCCGCGCGACGCCCGAGTACGAGAACGTCTGGTTCAAGGACCGCGCGGGCTCGACGATCAGCCTCGGCAAGCTGCGCCTCGTCGACGCCGGAACCGGCGCCGAGGTCGAGGATCTGTGGGCGCTCGTGTCGACCGGCGGCACTTGGGTCAGCCTGCGCGCGCAGCGCGCGACATGGGACGCGGGTGCGTCCGAGTGGCGGCTCGTCGGCGGCGAGCGCAAGGTCGTCAGCTCGTTCGAACAGCGCACCGAAGCGCTCGAGCGACTGGCCGAGGTCAAGTTCACGCCGCACGACGCGTGGCTCGCTCAGCGCGGACGCGAGGCGCCGCTCGACCTCTCGTTCGACCAGGCGCGCGAGCTCGCCGAGCGCGATCCCGACAACGCGCAGTTCCAGACGCTGCTGCACTACCACCTGACGTTCCCGCTGGCGAACCTCGTGCTGCTGCTGGTCGGCCTGCCGTTCCTGCTGCAGTTCGAGCGCAGTCGCGGCCTCGAGGGCGTCGTGGTCGGCTTCCTGTTGTGCATCTTCTATTACGGCGCCGACTTCGTGTTCCGCTCGCTGGGGATGGAGGGGCAGCTGTCGCCGCTGCTCGCGTGCTGGCTGCCGCTGCTCTTCTTCGGGTGCCTCGGCGTCGTGCTCTACGGCGCGGCGCGCTCGTGAGCTTTACTTGGTGCGCCGGCGCGGTTCAGATACTCGCGCCGGAAGAAACGGCGCCGCGCGTCGTCGCAGCCCGACCCCACGGTCCGTCGCTCATGAATTCGAAGCCCGCTTCCCGTTTCGCCTCGCTCGCATTCCTCGCGGCCGCCACGACCGCCCTGGCCACGACCACGCTGTCCGGCTGCGCGACCTCCGGCGCCGCGTCCGACGTCGAGCGCTCGATGCACGACGGCGACTACGCGCAGGCGGTGCAGGTCGCCGCACAGTGGCGCGAGCGCGAGCCGGACAACTCCGCGGCGCTCGACGCGCACAAGCGCGCCTCCGCCGCCTACCTCGTCGACCAGGGGCGCACCGCGCTGTTCACGAAGCGCGAAGAGGAAGCGCTGCAGTCGTTCGAGGCCGCGCAGGAGATCCTGCCGGGCGACGCCGTGGTCGCCGATTGGGTGCGCAAGGCGCGCCGCGAGCTCGCGCAGCGCTGGCTCGACCACGCGGTCGAGCTCGCCGCGCGCGACGAGCTCGAGCCGGCCGTCGACGCGTACGAGAAGGTTTTGCAGTACGACCCCGGCAGCCTCGTCGCGCGCGAAGGCGCGTCGCGCGCGCTGCTGCAGCTCAACTGGCGCGGCGGCGTCGGCGAGACCTACTACAAGGAAGGCGTGCGCGCGCTGCGCGAGTTCTGGCTCGTGCGCGCGAAGACGCACTTCGACTACACGAAGAAGTACCTCGGCGACAGCGAGCGCACGCAGGACCGCCAGGCCGAGGTGCTGCACCTGATGGCGCAGGACCGCGTCGCGATGGCCGAGGAGCTCGAGCGCAAGGGGCTCTTCTGGGCCGCGCACAATGAGTACCGGCTGGCGCTCTTGATCGATCCGAAGGAGGCGACCGCGCTCGCCGCGCGCGCGCGCCTGGGCGTCGAGATCGAGGCGAGCAAGCTCGAGCTCGAGGTCGAGCGGATGCTGCGCAAGAAGGACTGGGACGGCGCGCTCGCCGCGGCCGAGAAGGCGCGCAGCTTGACGAAGTCGCGCTTCGCCGCGTTCGACGCGCTGGCGCGGCGCGTCGAGGACGGGCGCCTCGACGCCGAGTACGAGGCGGCGCGCGACATGGAGCACGACTACCGCTACGAGGAGGCCGCGAAGGCGTACTCGGCGCTGATGGAGCGCGTCGGTCTCTACAAGGACTGCCGCGAGCGGCGCGAGGCGCTGCGCTCGACGATCGAGCAGGCGGGCGCGCTGTACGAGCAGGCGCGCGCGGCCGCGCCGGCCGAGGCGCTGTCGCTGTACCGGCAAGTCGATCTGCTGTGGCCGGATTGGCGCGACGTGCGCCAGCACATCCAGCGGCTGCAGGGCGAGCTCGGTTCGGCGCCCGCGGCGCGCTGAGCGGCTGCCGCGCTAGCGGATCCCGCGCTGAACGTCTGCGGCGCTACTCGAGCGCGGTTCGCACGCCGCGCGTCAACCACGCGCACAAGAGCGCGAGCACGGACACCGCAATCGTCGCCGGCAGCATCCAGCCGGCCATGCGCGAGAAGTCGCCGCGCCACACGACCAGCGCCCAGTACAGGTACGGCATCCACGCGCTGATGCCGACGATCAGCCAGCTCTTCGCCGGCGCGAACGACTCGCGCGCGCGCGCCTCGGCCGCCGCCGCCGCGATCTCCGGGTGCGCGCGGTCGATCGCGTCGAGCGAGCTCGCGGTGCGGTCGAGCAGCTGCTGGTTCTCGCGCAGCGCGCGCCACTCCTGCTGGAACGCCCACGCGTTGTAGAGCACCGCGACCACGCCGGCGAGCATGTGCACCGCGGGCGACCAGCCGAAGCCGTGGCGCGCGTAGCCGAGCACGCCGGTCGCGACGATCGCGACCGCGCCGAGGCCGGCGGCCGGGTACGCGCGCTTGTGCGCGAAGAAGCGGTTGTGCTCGTCGAGCAGCTCGGCCGGCAGCGGCCGCGTGCGCATCGCCTCGCGCACGATGCGGCCCGAGACGAGCATGAACACGATCAGCAGTGCGTGCGCGCCGACCGTGCTCGCCGCCGCGAAGAGCCCGGCGACGAGGTGCGCGTCCGGCGCGGCGCCGAAGATGCCGAGGGCCGCCGCGACGAGCAGCGCGAGCAGCGCGGTGGCCGCGAGCCCGGTCCAGTAGTGCAGCATCCGCATGGCGAAGCGCGCATTCTCGCGCAGTCGGCGCGCGCGCTCAATCCCGCGCGCAGGCCGCGGCGACGAGCGCGGGCGAAAGCTCGCTCAGGCACACCGGCCCGCGCGGATGCGCGCAGCGGCGCGCGAGGCACGGCCGACACGCGAGCTCGTCGGGGCTGGTCAGCGCGCGGTGTGCGTGCGGCGGGTACGGCCCGGTGCGGCGCGGGTCCTGCGGGCCGGCGAGCGCGAGCGTCGGCAGGTCGACGCTGCACGCGAGGTGCAGCGGCCCGGAATCGCAGGCGACGAGCCGCGCGCCGCGCGCGGCGGCGGCCGCGAGCAGCGCGGCGAGCTCGCGCAGCCCGCGCTGTCCGACCAGGTGCGCGATGTGCGGGCCGGCGGGCACCGCGCGCGCGAGCTCGGCGCCGAGCGCGGCCTCCGCGGGGCCCGAGATCACCAGCGTCGGTCGTCCCGCGCGCGCGAGCTCGCGCGCGAGCTCGATCCAATGCGCGGTCGGCCACCCGCGCACGTCGCGTGCGTCCGACAAGTGCAGCACGATCGGCCGTGCGGCAACCGACCCCGGCAGCAGTGCTTCGAGCTGCGCGCGCCCCGCGGCGAGCTCCGCCGGCGCCAGCGCCGGATCGCGGCGCGGCGCGAGCGCGGAGTCGCGCGCGATCCAGCGCGCCAGCCCGATCATCCGATCGAGCGCGTGCGGGCCGTCGCACGGCGGCGCGGACGCGTGCAGCACGCGGTGGCCGAGCGGCTCCCGCCAGTCCGCGCGCGCGAGCCCGACGCGCAGCCGCGCGCGCGACAGCCGCGTGATCGCCGCGCTCTTCAGGTTGCCCTGCGCGTCGACGCACACGTCCGCGCGGAACGCGCGCAGCGCGCGCAACAGCGGCGGCCACGCGCGCGCGCCGCGCGCGCGCTCGAACGGGATCAGCGCGTCGAGTCCCGGCAGTCCGCGCAGCAGCCCCGCGAATTCCGGCTGCACGACCCAGCCGATGCGCGCGGACGGACAGCGCGCGCGCAGCGCGTGGAACACCGGCAGCGCGTGCACGACGTCGCCGAGGTGCGACGCGCGCACGAGCAGCACCGCGCGCGGTTCGACTCCGTCGGGCCAGGCCATGCGGCGCGCAGGATAGGGGACCGGCGTCGCGGAGCACTACAATCGCGACGGCGATGTTCCAGCGGCTCTCGACCAAGCTGATCGCGGCCGTGCTCGCGGCGGTCGTCGTGCCGTTCCTCGGCTTCGCGTGGTTCATGGACACGCAGATGGCCGAGAAGCTGTCGCGCAAGGTCGTCGAGCAGTCGCTGCTCGGCCTGGTCAAGGAGCTCGGCGGCGAGCTCGACCGCCTGCTCGCGGGCAGTCGCCAGGACGTCGGACTGTGGGCCGCCGATCGCTGGTGCGTGTGGGCGCTGCAGCCGGACGAGCGCGTGATGGCGCCCGAGCACGAGAGCGCCGGCAGCTCGTCGGTCGGCGGGTTCCTGCGCGTCGGCGACCGCAACGGCGAGCTCGGCGGCGCGGCGGGCACCGCGGTCGGCGAGGGCGCGAGCGAGCTCGTGTACCTGCCCGAGTGGAACGCCGAGACGCTGCACGCGGTCGCCTCGGGCGAGCAGATCTCGCTGGGCGGCAGCGCGAAGCCGCACGCGACCGAACAGTTCGACCGCTACGTCGAGTTCAAGGGCATCTACGACTACCTGCTGCTCGTGCGGCGCGACGGCACGCTCGCGACGTGCAACGCGCGCGACGCGCAGGGCCGCGTGCTGCCGCTGCCGCTGCTCGAGCTGCTGTTCGCGCGCGACTGGTCGAGCGAGCCGTGGTTCCAGCAGGCGCTGGAAGGGCACGACGCGGTCACCGATCAGCATCGTCCGAGCTGGCTCGCGCCGCTCGAGCCCGGCTCGGAGCTCGCGTCGGGCTACGACATCGGCTTCGCGGCGCCGGTGCGCAGCGACGTCGATCCCGAGCAGGTCGTCGGCGTGCTCTACGCGCTCGTCAACTGGAGCCACGTGCAGGAGATCGTGCGCTTCGAGAACGTCGCGCAGTACTTCCGCGGCCTCGTCGGCGAGGGCGAGTATCCGTCGGCCTACGGCTGGATCTGGTCGCTCGACACCGCGAACCACGACGCGCGCATCGTCGCGCACAAGCGGCCCGAGCTGTACGGCAAGAAGATCGCGGGCGACGAGATCCGGCTGCCGCAGCTCGTGCAGGACGTCTACGCCGCCGACCTCGCGCTGCACACGCCGTACACGTTCCAGGACCAGCGCCGCAGCGCGGCCTTCCAGCACTGCGGCGGCGCCGCGGGTCTGCCGTGGGTCGTCGGCGTCGGCATCGACGACTCCGACATCTACGCGCAGTCGAACCGGCTGCGCAGCCTGCTCGTCAACAGCACGCTGATCGTGCTGCTGCTCGTCGTGCTGTGGACGCTCGTGATCGCGCGGCGCACGGTGCGGCCGATCCTCGAGCTGAAGGAGCACACCGCGCGCGTCGCGCGCGGCGATCTCGACGCGCGCGCGCCGGTGCGCACGCGCGACGAGGTGGGGGAGCTCGCCGAGGCGTTCAACCGGATGACCGGCGAGCTGAAGACGAGTCGCGAGAAGCTGATCCGCGCCGAGAAGGACGCCGCGTGGCGCGAGATGGCGCGGCAGGTCGCGCACGACATCAAGAATCCGCTGACGCCGATCCGGCTGTCGCTCGACCTGCTCGATCGCGCGCGCGTCGAGCGGCCCGCCGAGTACCCGGCGGTGCTCGACCGCACGCTCGCGATGATGCGCCGGCAGGTCGAGCACCTGCGCGAGATCGCGACGGACTTCTACGAGTTCACCGGCGGGCGCAAGCCGCGCCTCGAGACGCTCGACGCGCGCGCGCTGCTCGCCGGTGTGCTCGAGCTGCACCACGCGGTGGCGATCGAGCAGCGCGTCGAGGTCGAGCTCGCGGGCGATGCCGCGCTGGTCGGCGACCGGCACAAGCTCGAGCGCGTGTTGTCGAACCTCGTGTCGAACGCGCTGTTCGCGATGCGCGACGGCGGGCGCCTCGCGGTGGCGATCCGCGACGACGGCGCTCGCGCGTGGATCGAGCTGCGCGACACCGGCAGCGGCCTGACGGCCGAGGCGCGCGCGCACCTGTTCGAGCCGTACTTCACGACGAAGAGCGAGGGCACCGGACTCGGCCTTGCGATCGCCAAGCGCACGCTCGAGGAGCTCGGCGGCGGCATCGAGCTCGTCGATCGTCCCGCGGGCGAGCCGCGCGGCACGCTGGCGCGCCTGTGGCTGCCGCGCGGGA
>SCVU01000594.1 GCA_004296785.1 Planctomycetota bacterium | reverse complement strand
GGCGGCGCGCCGATCATGCGCGACACCGCGTGCTTCTCCATGTACTCGCTCATGTCGAGGCGGATCACCGCCTGTTCGTCGTCGAACAGGAACTCCGCGAGCGCCTTCGCCGTCTCGGTCTTGCCGACGCCGGTCGGCCCGAGCATCAGGAACGAGCCGAGCGGCCGCGTCGTCTCCTGCAGACCCGCGCGCGCGCGGCGCACGCACTCGGCGATCGCGGCGAGCGCGTGGTCCTGTCCGACGACGCGTTCGGCCAGCCGCTGCTCCATGTGCATCAGCTTCGCGCGCTCGGTCTCGAGCAGGCGCGACGCCGGGATGCCGGTCCAGCGGCTGATCACGCCGGCGATCGACTCGGCGTCGACGACCTCGGGCAGGAGCGCGCCCTGCTTCTGCAGCTCGCGCAACAGCTTTTCGTTGGCCTCGATCTCCTGCTGCGCCTTCGGCAGCTCGCCGTAGCGGATCTGCCCGACGCGCGCGTAGTCGAGCTCGCGCTCCTTGCGATCCGCTTCCGCGCGCAGGCTCTCGACGAGCGTCTTGCCCGCGCGCAGGCTCGTGATCAGGCGCTTCTCGTTCTCCCAGCGCGTGCGCAGCGCCGAGCGGCGCTCGTTGAGCTCCGCGAGCTCGGCCGCGATCTCGCCGAGGCGGCGCTGGTCGCCGGCCGACGGCTCCTTTTGGATCGCCGTGCGCTCGATCTCGAGCTGGCGCGCCTTGCGCTCGAGGTTGTCGAGCTCGGGCGGCAGCGAATCGATCGCCAGGCGCAGCTGCGCGGCGGCCTCGTCGACGCAGTCGATCGCCTTGTCGGGCAGGAAGCGCTCGGTGATGTGGCGATCCGACAGTCGCGCGGCGTTGACGAGCGCCTCGTCGAGGATGCGCACGCCGTAGTGCACTTCGTAGCGCTCCTTGAGCCCGCGCAGGATCGCGATCGTGTCGTCGACGCTGGGCTCGCCGACCTGCACCGGCAGGAAGCGACGCTCGAGCGCCTTGTCCTTCTCGACGTACTTGCGGTACTCCTGCAGCGTCGTCGCGCCGATGCAGTGCAGCTCGCCGCGCGCGAGCGCCGGCTTCAGCATGTTCGCCGCGTCGACCGCGCCTTCCGCGCCGCCCGCGCCGACCAGCGTGTGCAGCTCGTCGATGAACAGCACGATGCCGCCCGCGGCCTGCGAGATCTCCTCGAGCACCGCCTTCAGGCGTTCCTCGAACTCGCCGCGGTACTTCGCGCCGGCGAGCAGCGCGCCGATGTCGAGCGCCATCACGCGCTTGCCCTTGAGCCCCTCGGGCACGTCGCCCGCGACGATGCGATTCGCCAGTCCCTCGACGATCGCCGTCTTGCCGACGCCCGGATCGCCGATCAGCACCGGGTTGTTCTTGCGCCGGCGCGACAGCACCTGCATCACGCGGCGGATCTCGTCGTCGCGCCCGATCACCGGATCGAGCTTGCCCGCGCTCGCGTCGGCCGTCAGATCGCGCGCGTACTTCTTCAGTGCGTCGAAGGTCCCCTCCGGATTCGCGCTGGTCACCTTGCGGTCGCCGCGCACGCCGGCGAGCGCGGCTTCGATGCGCTCGGGCGACAGCTTGCGCGCCTTGAACAGGCCCTGGATCTCCGGGCCGCCCTTCTTCGCGAGCGCGAGCAGCAGGTGCTCGGTCGAGACGAACTCGTCGCCGAGCTGCTTCGCGATCGCGGACGCCTCGTTCAGCGTCTCGGCCAGCGCGCGCGACGCGCCGATCTGGCCGCCGCTGGTGCGCGGCAGCTTGTCGAGCTGCGCGCTGATCTCGCCGAGCAGCACCTTCGGGTCGGCCTCGAGCTTGTGCAGCACGGCGCCCGTGACCCCGGTCGCATCGCCGAGCAGCGCGGCCGCGAGGTGCAGCGGCGAGAGCTCGGGGTGACCGGCCGCGACGGCGCTTTGCTGCGCCTGCTGAAGGACTTCCTGAGCGCGGTTCGTGAACGGGGTTTGCATGGCGGCGTCTCCTAGTGGGCGCGCGCCAAGGCAACGAGCATGCCCCTGCCTAGGGGGCCTGGAACAGCCTCTGGAGCCACCCGCGCGCGTTTCGACCGCCAAATTGGCGGTTTCGATCGCCAATTTGGCCGGAGGCTCCGGCGCCGCCCGCCGGCGGGATTCCCTCGAGCGCGGGCTGCGATTCAGGTGCGTCCGCCGGCGGCTTCGGAAGCACCGGTTTCGCGGGCTGCGGCGCGGGCTTCACCGCGGGCGTCGCATCGCTCGGCGCCGCGCCGAGCGCCTCGCGCACACCCGACCACCACTTCTCGGCGGTCCCCTCGACGCCTTCGGTCAGCTCCTTCTTCCACTTCGACTTGCTCGCGCGGTCCTTGAGCTTGCGCCAGCCCTCGACCGCATTGAGCTGCAACTGCTCGCCGGGCGAGGGCGCGCTGCGCGCGGCTGCGGCGTCGGCGCCCTCGGCGTCCGTGACGAACGGCGCCGGGCTCGTCCCGAGCGCATCCGCGGCGCTCGGCGCCGGCTCGGCGGGCGCCGCGTCCGCGCCGGCGGATTCGGGCCCCGGCGCTTGCTCGAGCGCGCCGCGCCGATTGCCTCCCGCGGCACCCGAGACGATCGGATCCAGCGCGGTCCACGTGACCCAGCCTCCCCCGAGAAAGGAGAGCGTGATCATCGTCCACTCGAATCGCGTGCGCGCCATGAGCGTCGTCCGGGGCTCGCCGAGCACCGGAGCGCCTCTTCCGAGGGCCGCCATTCTACGCCGCCGGCGCTCCCGACCTTCACGGCTCCGTTGCAAGGAGCAGGTATCGAGGGTCCGCGCCCACCGCGAGCCGCTCCGGCCGGGCCTCGAGGCCGACCAGGACCTGCGCCGCGTCCGGCGCCTCGAACAGCGTGCGCGTCAGCGCGAGTCGGCGGCGCGACGCGCGGCACCAGGCGAGGATCTGCGCGGCCACCGCGCGCCCGTCGGCGCCCGCCAGGTCGCCCGTGTGCAGCGCGACCTCGTTCGTCGAGTGCAGCGCGAAACACTGCAGGCGCGAATGCGCGAGCACCGCGACGCGCTCCTCCTGCGTGCGCGTGAGCAGGACGCCGTCGGCGCCGAGCTCGCCGACGAGCGCGTCGATCCACGGCGGCCGCGGATAGCGCGCGTCGACCTCGCGCACGAACGTCCAGCCCGACCAGGCCTGCCACGCGAGCGCGAGCGCGACGAGCGCGGTCGCGAGCTTGCGCGGCGCACCCGGCGCGATGCGCTCGAATCCGCGTGCACCGATCCACGCGAGCCACGGCACGCAGCCGACGTAGTACGCGCCGCGCTCGCGCAGCTCCATGCCGGTGACTACGAGCAGGTACGTCGCGACGAGGATCGCGCTCGGCCCGAGCAGCGCGCGA
>SCVU01000077.1 GCA_004296785.1 Planctomycetota bacterium | reverse complement strand
CCTCGAGTACGACGTCGCCGAGGCGATGCGCGAGATCCGCGCGGTCTCCGACCTTCCCGAGTATCTCGCCGAACGCCTCGCGGTCGGCCGCTGAGCGCGAGTCCCACCACTCGCGCGCCCTGACCGGATCGCCGGACGATGCAACCCAACGAATCCCCGTTCTCGCCGCGCCTCGCGCTGTTCCTCGTGGCCGCCGCGGTCGTGCTGATCGGCTGGCAGTTCACGCCGTGGGCGTCGAAGCCGCAGCCGCCGCAGCCGCAGCGCCCCGCGGTCGCGGCAACCGACGCGCAGGCGGCGAGCGCGCCCGGCGCCGGCGCGAGCTCGCAACCCGCGGCGCCCCCCGAACCGGCGCTGCCGGTGCTCGGCTCGCTGATCGAGGACGCGACCGAGCGCACCGAGACGCTGGAATTCGGCGCGCCCGGCCAGCCGGGCTACATGCGCGCGACGTTCACGAATCGCGGCGCGCGGCTGCTCGATCTGCGCCTGGGCAACTACTTCGTGCACGGCGGCTTCGACGCGGCCGCGCAGCAGCAGCCGGCGAACTGGACGCCGCTGTTGGTCGGCGAACTGCCCGCGCCGATCGGCAGCGGCCTCGCGCCGCTCGCCGGCGGCTCGCTCGCGCTGACGACCAGCGAGTCGAGCGCCGCGCTCGTGCGCAAGCCGCTCGACCAGGTGCTGTGGACGATGGACGTCGCGCGCGACGCGGCGGGCGCGCCCGAGAGCGTGACGTTCCGCCACGCGCCCGGCACCGGCGTCGTGTTCGAGAAGGTCGTGCGCTGGAAGAGCGGCACGTTCGAGCTCGAGATCGAGCTCGCGCTGCGCAACGAGGCCGCCGGCTCGAGCGGCGCGCGCCTGTTCCGCTTCACGCCCGCCGCGTGGATGCCCGAGGCGCAGGGCAACAAGTACTACGTCGAGCCGCAGATCGTCGCGGCGTCGCGCGAGGACGACAAGCTGCCGGAGCTGCACAGCCAGACGCCGAGCGGCAGCGTCAACGACCTCGAGCCCGGCTCGCTCACGGCGCCCGGCAGGATCTTGTACGCCGGCGCGCACAACAAGTACTTCGCGGTGCTGCTGCGCCCGCTCGACGACGTGTCGGCCGCCGCGATCCAGACCGTGCGCTTCGAGCGCGGGCTCGGCGCCGACCTGCACGCGCCGTCCGACGCGCCGCGCGCGAAGCAGTACCTGAAGCCGGTGCTCGACGTCGGGCTCGCGCTGCCCGACGCGGGCCGCGAGGAGCGGCGCCGCTTCGCGCTGTGGGTCGGTCCGAAGCAGCGCGAGCTGTTCGAGGACGACGCGCGGCCCGAGCTCGAGCCGTTCGCGCTGCTCGTCGACCACGACCTCGGGATGTTCGCGAGCATCGGCCGACTGCTGACCGGGACGCTGCGCTTCTTCCACGGCCTCGTCGGCAACTGGGGCGTCGCGGTGATCCTGCTGACGCTGCTCGTGCGCGTGCTGATCTTCCCGCTCAACCGCCGCTCGCAGACGGCGATGGCGCGGCACGCGAAGAAGATGAAGCGCGTCCAGCCGAAGATGGACGAGCTCAAGCAGAAGCACGCGAAGGACCCGGGCAAGCTGCGCGAGGCCCAGGCGAAGCTGATGCAGGAGGAGGGGCTGTTCCCGCCGCTCGGCGGCTGCCTGCCGGTGTTCCTGCAGATGCCGATCTTCTTCGGCTTGTTCGCCGCGCTGCGCGCGAGCTTCGACCTGCGCCAGGCGCCGTTCGTCGGCTGGATCCACGACCTGTCGCTGCCCGATCAGATGTTCGAGCTCGGCTGGCGCGTGCCGCTGTTGTTCACGACGCTCGACATCACGCACTTCAACCTGCTGCCGATCCTGATGGTCGCGCTGTGGCTCGGTCAGCAGATGACCGCGCCGAAGCCGACCGACGAGCAGGCGCTGAAGATGCAGCGCATCCTGATGTTCATGCCCGTGCTGATGGGCGTGTTCCTGTACGACTACGCGGCCGGGCTGTCGCTGTACATGATCACGAGCTCGACCTGCGCGATCCTCGAGCAGACGGTGATCAAGCGCATCTGGCCGATCGACGACACGATCCCGGACAAGGCCAAGGACAAGCCGGGCTGCGCGCTGTTCGCGAAGGCGATGGAGCGCGCGGCCGAGCAGCAGAAGCGCGCGCAGGCGTCGACGCCGAAGCGGAAGAAGTAGTGGGCGCGCCGTCGTGTCGCACGAGCTTGGCCGTTCGCAGGTCAAGACCTCACCGAGCCAAGACGGCGCGCTACAGCTCGAGATCGTCGCGGGATCCGCATTCCCTGGCCGCCGCGGACGACCGATGACACAGGCGGAGTGCGACGCGAACTGCAAGTGGCCCCGAGTCACGGCC
>SCVU01000593.1 GCA_004296785.1 Planctomycetota bacterium | reverse complement strand
CCCGCGAGCACGCGCGCGAGGATGTTCAGCTTCTCGTCGACGCTCGCGAAGTGCGTCTTGAAGCCGCTGTCGAGCTTCGCGCCGAGTTGATCGAGGCTCGCCGCGATGCGGAAGATCGCGTTGGTCTGTTCGGCGACGGGCTTCAAGCCGAACTGCCCGCCGGCCTGGCCGATCGCGAGGATCTGCGCCTGTTGTTGGCGCACTTCTTCGAACTGCTCGCGCAGCGCACCGACCTCGCGTGCGAGCGCATCCTGCTCGGCGCTCGCCAGCGCAGCGCCGGCGCGGTTGCCGCTCGCGCGCGTCGCGGCGCCGAGACCGAGCACGCACAGGCCTCCCAGCCCGAGCAGACCCGGCGTTACGCCGGCCGTCGCGAGCGAACTCGCGAGCGCGGCCTGGCCGAGTGCACCGAGCGCGGCGACGCCGAAGGCCGCTGCGACGAGAAGACCGCCTGCGGCGAACAAGAGCGCCGGAGCCTTGGAGCTGGATTCAGTGGACTGTGTCATGGCTGACCTCGATCGGGCGCGTCGACGGCGAACCGCTGGGGACGCCCTCGCCGCGTACCTCGACTCGGCGCGGGCCGATTCTTGAGTCGAAACCACCCGGCGCGCGGGCGTACCATTCGCGGCCCATGCCGCACCGCCCCGCGCTCCAGGGCCATCCGGTTTCGCCGGGCCTCGCCGCCGGGCCCGTCCACGTGATCGGGGACCGGCCGGACGCCGTGCCGCTGTGGACGGTGCCGGTCGACGAGATCGAGGCCGAGATCCAGCGGCTGCACGGCGCGATCAAGTTCGTGTCGGACGAGATCGGGACGCAGCAGAAGCTGCTGCGCGCGCAGGTCGGCGAGCAGGACGCGGCGATCTTCGGGATGCAGCGGGTGATCCTGCAGGACCCGCGCGCGCTCGAGCAGATCGAGGCGCAGGTCCGCGAGCAGCGGATCAACACGGAAACCGCCGTGCAGGCGCTGATCCAGCGGCTGTCCGACACGATGTCGCGCCTCGAGGGCGGCGGCGTGCGCGGCGCCGCGGCGGACTTCTCGGAGCCGTGGAAACGCGTGCTCGACGCGCTCTTGCAGCGCGAGCGCGAGGCCATCTTGTCCGGCGACGACAAGGTCGTGCTCGCGGCCGCCGACCTGACGCCGCGCGTCGCGACCTATCTCGATCGCTCGCGCCTGCTCGCGATCGTCACCGAGAGCGGCGGTCGTTTCTCGCACGGCGCCGTGCTCGCGCGCTCGCTCGGCATCCCGTGCGTGATCGGGTTGCCGAACCTGCTCGCGCGGCTGCAGCAGGACATGTTCGTCGCCGTCGACGGCAACGAGGGGCGCGTGCAGCTCGCGCCGGGCGCGGACGAGCTCGTCGAATTCCGCACGCGCCAGAAGCGCTTCGAGTCGCGCCGCGCGTCGCTGCAGGCGGACGCGCGCCTGCCGGCGCGCACGTCCGACGGCCTCGCGCTGACCGTGTGCGCGAACATCGAAGGCGCGCGCGACCTCGAGACGATGGACCTCGCGTCGTGCGAAGGCGTCGGGCTGTTCCGCACCGAGTTCCTTTACATGGAACGTACGCAGTTCCCCAGCGAGGAGGAACAGTACCGCGTCTACCGCCGCGTGCTCGAGCGGATGAGCGGCCGACCGGTGACGATGCGGCTGCTCGACATCGGCGGCGACAAGCAGCTGCCGTACTTCAAGACGCCGCGCGAAGCGAATCCAGCACTTGGATGGCGCGGCATCCGGATCAGCCTCGAGTGGCGCGATCTGCTGCGCGTGCAACTGCGCGCGATGATGCGCGCGAGCACCGGCGGCGACCTCAGGATCCTCATCCCGATGGTGGGATCGATCCACGAAATCCGCGAGATCCACGCGGTTTTCGACGAGTTGCGGCGCGAGCTCACGAGCCAGGGCTACGAGGTCGCCGCGAACGTTCCGGTCGGCGCGATGATCGAGGTTCCGTCGGCGATGCTGCTGATCGAGCACGTGCTCGCCGAAGATCGGAAGAGC
>SCVU01000592.1 GCA_004296785.1 Planctomycetota bacterium | reverse complement strand
CGGGAACTTCGCGAGATCGCGCGCGGCGTACAGGTCGCTGTGCGCGGAACCGACCGCGTATCCGTAGATCGCCGAGCCGAGCAGCGCGCCGACCAGCGAGCCCAGCAGCGAGCCCAGCAGCGATCGGAGCCAGCCGCGCCACACGGCTCAGAGTTCCAGCACGCGGAACATGCGCACGAACACGTGCAGGAACACCGCGTGCCAGACGAGCATCACGAGCGGGAGCAGCAGGGTGCCGCTGAGCAGGCGCGACGCGAACAGGCTGCGCCACAGCTGCACGATGCCGGCGACGAGCGCGACGCCGAGCAGCACCGAGGACACCGACTGCCACGGGATCTCGGTTCCGCCGCCGTGCATCGTCACGCGCAGGAACCACAGGATCGGCGCGAAGCCGAACGTGAACGCGGCCGAGGCGGCCGGGATCGCGAGCGCGAGCACGAGGATCTGCGGCAGCGTCACGCGCTGGCCGAGGTACAGCGCGAACACGTACAGCGCGGGCAGGCACAGCGCGGTCGAGCCGGCGAACAGCGCGAGCGGCTTCCAGAACGCGCGCAGCTCGAGCACGCAGCCGTACGGGACGGCGAACGCGACGCCGCACAGCAGGAACGCGAGCGCGATGCCGGCGAGGCCCGCGCGCTGCTCGATGTTCGCGCCGATGCGCTCGGGCGCGGCGATCGCGAGCTCGAGCATGCGCAGCGGATTGCGCAGCGCGGCCGCGACGGCCTCGCGCGGATGCGGCTCGGGGCGCGCACCGCGCGCCGCGCGCGATGCGAGCGATGCGAGCGACGGATCGGGCTCGGGCAGCGGAGCGGACGCCGGCGAGTCGGGAAACTGGCCCATCGACTCCGAGCGTGCGCGGGTGCGGCACCGCCCGGTAGTCAGGCCTCTGTAACAGCGCGGACCGCATGCGCGTCGCGCGCGCCCGCCGCGTCGCCGCGGCGGAAGAAACGCGCGCTCACGCCGCTCTCGGCGGCGGCGCGAGCGCGCGCGCGATCACGCGCTCACGCGTCGATCGTCTTGCAGTCGGGGTTCGAGAAGAGCAGCGCGCCGCTGCCCGGTGAGTACACGCCGGCCTGGCCGAACAGATCGACGCCGACGAGCGCGGGATCGCTCGGGATCGCGAGCGGGAGCTGCGTCGGACCGACGGCCGGGATCACCTTCGCCGCGAACACGAACGCGCCTTGCAGCTCGATCAGGATCGATCCGGCCGCGCCGACCGGCACGAAGCCGCTGCCGACGGCGAGCGCGGGAACCGCGATGTCGCCCGGCGTCCCGAACACGTGGAAGTTGACCGTGCCGCCGAGCTTCGCGCCGCCGCCGATCTCGAACGTCGCGGCGACGGGCTCGAGCGAAGTCACCGCGATCGACGGCGCGGCGGTGGAGCCGTTCCAGTTGCCCTGCAGGCTCACTTGCTGGCCGACGAACGCATTCAGGTCGAGCGCGCCGCTCGTGAGCTGCACCTTCGTGCAATCGACGAAGAACTGATTGGCCGTGCCTTGGACGTCCTCGACCTTGCCGCGCAGCGTGACGTCCTGCGCAGAGGTCTGGACGGCCGCGGCGGCGAGCGCCGCGAGGAGGAGCGATGAACGAGGACGGAGGAATTGGGAGCGCATGGTCATGGGAATCCTGTGGGGAGAGAAGCGCGCTCGCGCTGACCGGGCCGGTCCGGCCGATGCGGCGTGTGCGGTGCGGGCGTCGGAGGGCTCAGTTCCCCTCGACCTTCGCGCGCACGACGTACGCGCGCACTTGATTCGGCTGACCTGTCGCGATGCCCTCGACGCGCACGTCGAGGAACTCGCCGGCGCCGAGCGACTGGAACTTCGCGAAGAACGACGCCTGTGAGCTCGCGTCGTCCTCGAACACGCAGCCCGGCGCGATCCGCACTTCGATCGGACCCGCGCCGACCGAGGCGCCGAACGGGTCGTCGATCGACGCGCCGCTGACGACGAACGCCGCGTTCGCGGACTGGATCGAGCTCACCGCGCCCTCGAGCCGGCCGGCGTACACCTTGACCTTGCTCGCGTCGATCGTCGGAGCGCTCGGCGGCCCCGTCAGCAGGCCCTGCGGCTCGACCTTCATCCCGACGAGCAGATCGCCCGCGGCGAGCGCGGGCTTGCCGTCGCTGCCGAGGAACAGCGGCGCGCCCGCGGCGACGACGACGACGTCCGTCGAGCTCGACGCGATCAGGCCCGCGAGGACCGCCGGATGGCTGGCCTTCACGTGCATCGTGAAGGTGGCCGGCATGTTCGCCACGCTCGTGACGAAGCCCTCGTACTGCGGCTCTGCGTCCTCGAGCTCGATCTTCGCCGCGGGGAACGGCGGCGTGGCGAACTGCGCGAACTTGACCTTGACCTTCACGCCGACCGCGAGCGCGGCCGTCGTCGTCGGCGTGTTCGAGTCGAGGAACACCGGGGTCGACGCCGAGTAGCCGACCTCGATCGCGGGCGGATTGCCGTACGACGCGAGCACGGGCACGACGATCGACGCGCCCTGCTCGATCTCCTGGATCAGCAGCGTGAAGCTGTCGGCGTCGAGTGCCTGGATGCGGCCCTCGATCTTCGCGACGTAGCCGGCGGCGCCGCCGCCGAAACCGTCCTCGATCTCGACCTTGCTCGCGTGGATCACGCCGGCCGCGAGCAGTCCGTGCACCTCGACGAGCGTCGCGCCGGGCGCGAGCGCGGCGAGCAGCGCCTGCGCCGACGCGAACGGGATCCCGTCGTCGTCGAGCGCGAGCGTCGACGCCGCGACCTTCACGGTCACCGCGCCGAGCGGCACGTTGAGATCGGCGTCGACGAATGCGTCGATCACGAAGCTCGCCTGATTCGCGTCGACGGATTGCACGACGCCCTTGACCTCGTCGATCGCGAAGTAGTCGTCGCTCGACGAACCGCTCGACAACGCGACCGAGCCGTTCGGCGCGAACGCGAGCGGCGGTGCGGCGACCGAACCCGTCAGCGACTGCAACAGGTCGAGATCGAGCGCGATGCGCTGGTAGCCGGCGGCGCCGTGCACGTACGGCGTCGCGAACGCGACCGCGA
>SCVU01000591.1 GCA_004296785.1 Planctomycetota bacterium | reverse complement strand
TGCATCACGAGCACGCGCGCCTCGGAGATGATCCCCGACACGTCCTCGAGCGTGCTCGCTCCGAGGTTCGCGTCCGAGCGGCCCGCGCCGATGCCCGCGATCGCGCGCAGCGCCTCGGACGAGCGCTGCGTGAGTTGGATCGCGCGCGACATCGCCGCGGGATCGTCGGAGGCGACGAGCACGCGCTTGCCGCTGGCCGCCTGGTTCTGCGCGTGCACCAGGCGCAACTGGTTGAAGTTGATCCCGTTGAGGACCTGCAGGTATCCGGTGTTCGTGCTGACGCGCGGGCTCATGGGTGTGTCTCTCGTTCTCGGAGGCGGTGCTCGCCCGTCACAGCAGGTTGAACAGGTCTTCCTGCAATTCGTTCAGCGTCGAGATGTACTGCACGGCCGCGGTGTACGACTGCTCGAGCTGCATCACGCGCACCATCTCCTCGTCGATGTTGACGCCGCTGATCTCCTCGCGGCGCAGCGACAAGCTGTCGAGCAGCGACTGGTTCGCCTCCATCGCCGTCTCGGCCGCGACGACCTCGAAGCCGACCGCGCCGACGAGATCGCTGTACTTGCCGTGCACCGAATCTCCGCCGAGCTCGGCGCTCGGCGCGTTCTGCACGTCGAGCAGCTCGAGCATGATGCCGCCGTCGCCGACCGCGCCCGACGCCGAGGCCGCGACGAGGTCGGTGTCGTTGCGCAGCTCCTCGCGCACCGCGATGTCGGATGCGTCGGAGCCGGTGAAGAACCCGTTGAGCCCGAGCGCGACGAGCGCATCGGTCGTGTCGGGCTGACCGACGACCTCGAGCGTGAACGCGTCGTTGTGCGTCGCCGACAGCTCGCCGATGCCGAACGACACCGACACGCCGTCGCCGATCTGCAGCTTCGCGCCGGGCTGGTAGCCGGAGCCGACGTCGAGCGTCGCGATCGTGGCGCCGCTCGCGTCGAGCACGTCGACCTTGAGGCCGCTGGTCGTGCCGATCGTGCCGTCCATGTTCGGCCGGAACGTCCAGTCGCCGTTCTGATCGCCGGTGTACGCACCGGAGATCTCGACGTCGACGCCCGTGGCGGAACCGCTGACGACCGCGCCGACCTGGCCGGTGAGGCCGAGCGCGGCGACCGCGCTGCCGCCGGTGACGGTCAGGCTCGCGTTCGCGCCGGTGCCGAGCGTCTGCAGATACAGCGAGCCGTCGACGCTGACCGCGCGCAGGCCCGCGCCCGCGACGCCGGGCGCCGCGTTGATCGCGCTCGCGAGCTCGTCCGCCGTCGCGGCGCCGATCGCCGCGAAGTCGGCCTGCGACAACGCGATGTTCACGCTCGTCGAGCCGGAGCCCGTGCCGACGTCGATGCTCAGCGTGTCGCCGTCGGCGAGCGCGAACGGGCCCTGCGCGCTGCCGAGCGAGGCCGCCGCGCCGCCGAACGTGCCGTGGTCGTCGGGATGCGGATCGAGGCGCGCGCTGAAATCGAAGCCGTAGCCCGACTCGCTCGCGATCTGCAGCCGACCGAGCGCGTCGACGTTCGCCGACAGGTGCTCGATGCCGTTGAGCTCGTCGAGGAAGTCCTGCACCGTCGTGTGCGTCGCGCTGATCGCGATCCCGTGCCGCGACAGATTGCCGTCCGCATCCGACACGTTGACGTACAGCGTGCCGCTCTGGATCTCGAACGGCAGGCCCGCGTCGGCGAGCAGCTCGTCGCCGCGCTGGCCGTCGCCGTCGTTGTCCTGCAGTCGGTTGGTGCCGGTCAGCGAAGTGAACGGGCCGGACTTCGGGACGCCGGTCGCGTGCACGCGGTTCACGTTGCGGATCAGCTCGTGCGCGATCCGGTCGAGCTCGGCGATGTGCGCCGGAGCGTTCTCGCGGTACAGCTCGTACATCCCGCCGAGCGCGCCGCCGTGGATCGGCAGCTCGCCCGTCATGCCCTGGACGTGCAGCGCGAACGTGCCGTCCGCGGCCTTGTCGAGCGTCATCTCGTGCGCCTTCGCGGAGTCGACGAGCAGCGCGCCCGACGCGATCACGCGCACGACGCCCTGCGAATCCTCGATGGCCTGGATGTCGACGAGCTCCGACAGCTCGCGCAGCGCCTCGTCGCGCGCGTCGCGCAAGTCATTGGCCATCACGCCGCCGACCTCGGTCTTGCCGATCTCGCGGTTGAACTCCGAGATGCCGGCCGCGAGCGCGTTGACCCGATCGACCTTCATGTCGATCTGTGCGGCGAAGCTGTCGCGCAGCTCGTCCATCTGTCCGCGCAGCTGGCGGAACTGGAAGCTCATGTCCTCGCCCGCCGCGACGAGGCCGGTGCGCAGGATGTCGTCCTCGGGACCGGCCGACAGGTCGGAGACCTTCGCGAACCAGTCGTTCATCAGGCCGCCGAGGCCGTTGCCGGGCTCGTTGAACAGGCTCTCGAGCTCGGAGAGGCCGTCGCGCTTCGCGCCCAGCGCCCCGAGCGACGAGCTCTGGCCGAGGATGCGTCGGTGCAGCAGCGAGTCGACGCTGCGGCGCACGGACAGCGCTTCCACGCCGCTGCCGACGAGCATCCCCTTCGAGAACAGCGGGTGCGCCGCCGCGAGGTCGACGAGCTGCCGCGAGTAGCCGGGCGTCGCGACGTTGCTGATGTTGTGACCGGCCGTGTCGAGCGCGAAGCGCGTCGCCAACAGCGCCCGCAGGCCGGTCGTCATTCCGATGCTGCCCATCGTCAGCCCCTTGCGTCGACCAGGCGACCCTGGCCGTTCATGGCGGATTCGCCGCGTCCGAACGCGGCTTCGAGTGCTTCGCCGAGCACGCCCTCTTGCGTGCGCGCGAGGATTGCGACGCGCCGCGCGAGCTCGCGCGTCCGGCGTGCGGCGGCTTCGAGCTCGCCGCGCGCGGCCGTGAGCCGCTCGCCGGCGGCGCCCGCG
>SCVU01000590.1 GCA_004296785.1 Planctomycetota bacterium | reverse complement strand
CGCGCCCGCCGAAGGTTCAAGCGCCGCTCGCCTTGAACTCAGCATTCGATCGGGCGCGTCCGCGCGCCCGTTCGAATGCTGAGTCGCGTGCGCGTCCTCGCGCACGCAAGTCGCGCGCGCAGCGCGCGACCCTCCATCCGTCTCTCCGCCTCCCTACGCCAACGTCCGCGCCAGCTCGACCAACAACGCCTGCTCCGCCGCGCTGAACGTCCGCTCCGCTCGATTCGCGATGCCGAACGCCCCGACCGCGCGCTCGCGCCCATCCGCGGCGCGCCGCAGGATCGGCACGACGATCGCGCCCTGCAAGCCGGTCGCTTTCGCGCCGGGCCGCACGTCGCCGCTCGTGTCCGTCTGCAGGTTGCAGGCGTCGACCGGTTGCGCGCGCTCGACGGCCAGGCCGGCCATGCCCTTGCCGACCGGCACGGTGCGCACGGCCGCGAGGACGACTTCGGGGATGCCGCGGCTCGCGGCGGCGAGGTGCAGCACGCCGTCGTCGTGCAACAGGTGCACGGTGCCGCTGTCCGCGCGGAAGTGCTCGATCGCGAGCGCGAGCACGCGGTCGCAGCGCGCGGCGCCGTGCGGACCCTCGGTCGCGTTGCGCAGCAGCGCGCGCACGGTGGGGCTGTTCGGATCGGCGTCGACGGATGCGGGTTGCGCTGCGCTCATGGCGACGAGCGTAGCGTCACTTGCCGAGGTAGCCGAGGTCCTGCAGCCGGTGACGCAGTGCGGCGTCGAGCTCGGCCTCCGCCGCCGGCGCGGCCGGCACGAGCAGCTCGAGCGGCGGACGCGCGTGCGACCACGCGTCGCGGCAGCGCGCTTCGGACGCGGTGAGCAGCGGCGCGAGCTCGAGCGGGTCGGCGCGCAGGTCGAACGCCGCGAGCAATTGCGCGTCGAGCTTGTCGGCCTCCGCGCCCGCGACGACGAGCTTCAACAGGTCGTGGATCGCGGCCATCCGCGTGTCCGGGCCCGGCGCGCACTCGAACGCGTGGATCGCGGGCGCGCCCGAAGTCGCGGTGAACAGATCGCGGCCCGTCCAACCGGGCCACGGCTCGAGCCCGGCGATCGCGCTGAGCGTGCGCGGCAGATCGACGAGGCTCGCCGGCGCCGCGTCGCGGCCGGGCGCGCGGCCGCGCACGCGCAAGAGCAGCGGCACGCGCAGCACCTCGTCGTACACGCTGATGCCGTGGCCGAGCTGCGCGTGCTCGCCGAGCGCCTCGCCGTGGTCGCTGGTGAACGCGATCGCGCCGCGCCGGCCGAAGCCGCGCCGATCCCACTCGCCGATCAGTCGATCGAACGCGCGGTCGAGGTCCCACGCGCCGGCGCGGTACAGCGGCGCGAGCGCGCGGCCGTAGGCGGCGCTCGCTGCGGCGAGCTCGGCGGGCGTCGCGGCTGCGCGGCTTCGTTCCACGTGTTCCTCGAGCACCGCCTGCTCCGACGCGGGGATCTCGAGCACGTCGCGCAGCGCGGCGCGCGCGGCGTCGCTGGCGTGATACGGCGAGTGCGTGCGGTAGCTGTGCACGAACACGAACAGCGGCCGCTCGTCGGCGGTGTCGAGGAATGCGAGCGCGGCGTCGACGGTCTGTTCGACGTCGCGCGTCGCGGCGTGGAAGACGTCGAACCCGCGCGAGAGCCCGAACTCGGGGCTCACGTACGCGCCCTCGGTGAACGCGGCGGTGCGGTAGCCGAGCGCGCGCAGGTGCTCGGCGAGCATGCGCGGCTCCTTCGGCATCGCGGAAGTCGTGCTGACCGCGCCGTGCTGCGACGGCAGCAGACCCGAGAACAGCGACGCGTGCGCGGGCAGCGTCCACGTCGAGGCCGACCAGCAGTGCTCGAACACGGTCGCGTCGCGCGCCAGCCGCTCCAGCCCCGGCGCGAGTTCGCTCGGCGCGCCGTACGCGGTCAACAGGTCCGCGCGGAACGTGTCCGCGAGCAGCAGCAGGATGTCGGGGCGCGCGTCGGGATCGCGCGCGACAGCGCGGTCGGCGCGCACGGCGCGCTGCGGGCGCAGTTCGGGGACGAGCACGAACACGCAGGCGGGATCGCCGGCGAGCTCGAACTCCAGGCGCGCACCGCGCGCGGGGATCGCCGGCAGCGCGACGCGGTGCCACTGCAGCAGGCCCTGCTCGGCGGGCGACGGCTGCGTCGCGTGCACGCTCGCGCCATCGAGCCGCACGTGCAGCGCGTTCGGCGCGCGCGCCGGATCCGGCAGCGCGATCGAAGTCGTCGCGAACACGAGCTCGCTCGCGCCGCGCGCGGCGAGCTCGGTCGCGATCGCCTGGCCCGACAGCAGGCTGAAGCCCGAGCCGCGCACGCCGTTCGCGCCGACGCGGCTCTCGCCGGCGTCTCCGGACCACAGGCGCAGCGGCGTGACGAGCTCGATCGGCTGCGCGAGCGCGACGCGCGGCGAGCACAGGTACACGCGCTCGCCGGCGGCGGCGTAGTCGCCGTGCACGAGCCGCGCCGGATCGCGCAGCGCGGCGCCGGCCGAGATCTCGCGCGCGGGCAGGCCGGAGATCAGCAGCGACTCCGACTTCCCGACGAGGTTGGCCTGGCCGATCGCGGGCAGCGGGCGCGGCGCGGACCACACGTCCCTCCACTGCGTCGGTTCCCAGTCGGCGTCGGTGAACGGGCAGTGCAGCCACCACAGGCCGACCGTGTCGTCGGGCACGAGCGCGAGCTCGCGCCCGCGCCACGTCGTCCACACGCCCAGCGGCGCCGGCTGCCGCGCGAGCGCGGGAACGAGCGAGACGGCGCGCACGGGCTCGGCATCGCGCGCGCACGCGGCGAGCGCGCACGCGAGCACGAGCGCGGCGAATGCGCGCGCCAGTGCCGCGCCCGCGGGCACGGGCGGCGGCAGCAGACGAGCGCATGTGCCGACCAGGAGCGAGCCGCGGCGCATCCATTCATCCTAACGGCAGCGCTCGCGCGCGCCGCGCAGCCGGAGACTAGACTCGCGCGCGCATGCCCGCCGCCGCGCTGTTCGGATCCGCTCACAAGCTGCTCGTCGGCGTCGTGCACCTGTTGCCGACGCCCGGAGCGCCGCGCGCGGCGCCGATCGCCGCGCTGCTCGCGCGGGCGCGCGCCGACGCGCGCGCGCTGCGCGCCGGCGGCTGCCACGCGCTGATCGTCGAGAACTTCGGCGACGCTCCGTTCCACAAGGAGCGCGTGCCGGCGGAGACGATCGCGGCGCTCGCGCTCGCGCTCGCCGAGGTGCGCGCGGTCGCCGGCGCGCTGCCGGTCGGCGTCAACGTGCTGCGCAACGACGCGCGCGCGGCGCTCGGGCTGTGCGCGGCGGCCGGCGCGGCGTTCCTGCGCGTCAACGTGCACACGGGCGCGATGCTGACCGACCAGGGGATCGTCGAAGGGCGCGCGGCGGACACGCTGCGCGAGCGCGCGCGGCTGTGTCCGCGGGCCGCGATCCTCGCCGACGTGCACGTGAAGCACGCGGCGGTGCTCGGCGCGGAGACGCTCGAGGATGCGGCGGCCGATGCGTGGGAGCGCGGCGGCGCGGACGCGCTGATCGTCAGCGGACGCGGGACCGGGCGCGCGCCACAGGTCGAGCGCGTCGCGCGCGTGCGCGCGGCGGTGCCGCGGGCGCGGATCCTCGTCGGGTCGGGGCTGGACGCGGCGAACGCGGCCGCGCTGCTCGAGCACGCCGACGGCGCGATCGTCGGCAGCGCGTTCGAGCGCGGCGGCAAGGCGGGCGCGCCGGTCGACGCGCGGCGCGTCGCGGCGCTCGCGCGCTTGTTCCGGCGCTGAGGCGCGGGCGCGCGAGCACGCGAACGCACGAACGCACGAACGCACGGAAGCGCGAGCTCGATCAGCGCGTGCGAGCTGAGCCCGCGCGAGCGGAGCGCGCGCCCGGCGCCCGCGCATCGAACCACGCCGGAACGAACTCGTCGACGTCGATCCGCCCGCGGCGTTGCCAGCCGCTGCGCAACAGCCACGTGCGCGGCACGCACGACGCGCGGGGCTCGCGCCGCAGCGCGTCGACGAGCCTCGAGTTGCCCCCGTTCGTTCGAAAGCCATCGAACCAAGGGCCCGACGAGAACGGATCGATGCCGCGCACGCCCGCGCCGTGCCGACGCGCGTTGTGCAGCACGTAGACCAGCGCGCGGCGCACCTCGGCGGGGCTCTGCAGCGCACGGACGTGGTGGCGGTCGGCGAACACCCTTCCGCTGCGTCCCCAATGCCGATTGAGCTGACGCGCGAGGCGCACGAGCAGGCCCTTGGTGCCGCGCGCGAGCGAGTTGCGGTCGCTGGCTTCCACGATCCAATGCACGTGATTCGACTGGAACGAGAACTCGACGACGCGCATGCCGAGACGCTCGGCGCCCGCGCGCATCGAGCCGAGCAGCAGCGCGTGCGTCCCAGCGCGTCTGAGGCTCGGCAGGCCCGTGCAGAGGCGCGCGGTCACGAGCTGGGGGACGCGCGCGTCGATCTCGGGGCGGCGTACGTGCGGGTGCAGCGGACGAGGTCCGACCGGCTTGCGCCCCGCGCCGGGACGTCGACCGCCCCAATTGCGTCGCGCGAAGGGCAGCTCGGGCTGCGCGGCGCGCTCCGCGCGCGCCGGCGAACCGCGGTGCTGTCGTCGCGTCCGTGATCGTTGCGACGACAGCGACTGCGTCGATGATCGCTGTGACGTTCGCTGTGACGTTCGCTGCTGTCTCCGTCTCACATGGACATCGATGCCCGAGCGCGCGAACGGTGGCGGAGAATCTCGAAAAAACTGCGCGCCGTCGCAGCGTCATCGCGATCTCGCAGCGACGTCGGCGCTGCGACGCCCGCTGATGTCCGCCGATTCGAATGCATGGAGCGGTGGTGCGCGAGCGAAGTCTGCACGTGCAGATGTCCGCCGAATCAATCCGCCGTACGCCCGGCACTGCGATCCGACCGGCGGCGTGGAGCGTGTCGTGCGCGGAGACGCCGTCGAGGCGCGCTTCGCCGTTCCGCTGTCCGACGCTGCGAGTGCGAGCGGGCGGCGACGCCGCGCACGCGATCCGTCGCGGCTACTCGCGCGTCGCGCGCCACTCGCTCCAGCGCACGCTCTCGCCGGTCTTCTCGATCCGCGCGGCTTCCGGCAGCACGATCCGGCCGGCGTTCGCGAGCTCGCGCTCGGTCCACGCGGCGATGCGCATCCGGACGCTCGCGCCGCCCTGCTCGAACTCGACGACCAGCGGCGTGCCGCGCGCATCGAGCTCGATCCGCGCGACGCGCTCGCGGTCCGACCACAGCTCGAGCACGTCGTCGCCGCCCGCGCGGTCGGTTCCGTTCGCGCGCGCCGCGAGCTCACCGCTAGCTGCGAGCTCGCCGCGCGCCGCGAGCTCGCCCCGCGCCAGGCGCGCCGCGAGCATCCACGGCGTGCGCGCGGCGTCGCGGCGCAGCGCGGCGACCGCGCGCGCATCCAGCGTTTCATTGCCCGCCGCGCCCGTGCGCGTCCCGCCGCCCGCGTCGACGCGGCTCTCGACGCGCCGGCCGTCGCCGCGCGTCGCGAGCGCGCGCAGCGGCGCGCCGGCCGTCGCGATCGACAGCTCGACGCGCAGCGCGCCGTCGGGCCCATCGGCGCGCGTCTCGACGCAGTCGAGCGCCGCCACCGCGCGCCACGCGGCCGCGCCGCCGAGCGCTTCGAGCATCCGCGCCGCGGCGCGCGCGCCGGCGTCGTCGCCCTGCGCGCCGACCGCGCGCGCCAGCTCGAGCGTTTCCAGCACCGGCTCGAGCACGGGGCGGATCTGCTCGCGCGGACCGACGGCGACCGCGACGAGCTCCTGCGGGTGCACGAGGCTCGCGACCGCGTCGCGGACTTCGGCGGCCGAGAGCGCGCGCACGCGCTCGAGCACGCGTTCGTGGAAGTCGGCCGGCAGCCCGTACAGCTCGAGCTCGACCGCGCGCGCCAGCACCTTGACCGGCGCGTCGATGCGGAAGATCTCGGCGTTGAGCAGCCGCTCGCGCGCCGCGTCGAGCTCGGCCGCGGGGATGTCCTCGGCCAGCGCGCGCTGCAGCTCCTCGATCATCGCGACCAGCGCTTGTCCGGCGGCCTCGTTGCGCGTGCCGCACCACGCGTACATGCGGCCGGGGATCGACCAGTCGGCGCGGAAGATCGCGCCGACCGAGTACGCGAGCCCGAGCTCGGTGCGCACGCGCGCCATCATGCGGCTCGTCATGCCCAGGCCGACCGCGTGCGACCACAGGTACGTCGCCGGGTAGCGCGCGTCGCGGCGCGAGATGCCGGGCGCGGCGAGGCGCAGCTCGCACTGCGGCACGCCGGGTCGATCGACGAGCCACAGGCGCGAGCGCTCGGGCGCATCGAAGCGCGGCGGGGGAGCCGCGGGCGCGGGCGCGCCGACGGCGAGCGCGGCGGTGAGCTTCGAAGTCGCCGCCAGCGCCAGATCGGAAGAGC
>SCVU01000589.1 GCA_004296785.1 Planctomycetota bacterium | reverse complement strand
CGGGTCAGCCGGTCGATCGTGAAGTGCCGCAGCAGCCGCTCGCGGCCCGCGCGGCCGTAGCGCTCGCGCCGCGCCGGGTCCTCCAAGAGGCCCGCGATGCGCGCGGAAAACGCTTCCACGTCGAACGGGTTCGCGAGGTGGCCGCTCTCCCCTTCCGCGACGACCTCGGGGCTGCCGCCGAAGCAGGTCGCGACGACGGGCTTCGAGTGCTCCATCGCCTCGAGGTTGACCAGGCCGAACGTGTCGAAGCAGATCGACGGCGTGACGAACACGTCGACCGCCGCGTACGCGCACAACAGCTCCTCGCCGTCGAGCCAGCCGGTCGGCACGACGCGCGCGTCGACGCCGAGCTCGCGCGCGAGCCCCGCGAACTCGCGGTCGTAGACGTCGCGCTTGCCCATCACGATCAGGCGCAGGTCGGGGAAGCGCGGCGCGAGCGCGGCGAGCATCTTCAACAGCTGCGCGACTCCCTTCTGCTCGTGCAGCCGGCCGCCGATCGCGAGCACCCGCTTGCCGACGAGCCCATGGCGCGCGCGGAACGCGTCGACCGCTGCGCTCGAGGGCAGCGCCGGCCGCAGCTCGATCGCGTTGTGGATCGTGCGGTCGACGCGGATGCCGTTGGCCGCGATCGCGCGGCCGAGCTCGTCCGACACGACGGTGAAGCGGTGCACGTCGCGCGCGATCAGTTTGCGGATCGCGCGATTGCGCAGCGGGTTGTAGCGCAGCCGCTGGCACGGGATGCACTTCGTCCAGTGCGCCGGGTAGTCGCGCAGCGCGCCGCCGTGCGCTTCGCCGCCGTGGAAGCAGGTCAGCTTCTGGTAGCAGAACGTCATCACGTCGTGCGCGGTGAACACGACGCCGGCGCCGGCCGCGCGCGCCTGCGTCAGCGCCGCGTACGACAGGTGCGTGTGCAGCAGGTGGCTGTGCACGACGTCTGGCCGCCACTGCTCGTACGTGCGCCGCAGCGGCTCGCGCACCTGCGGGTTGTCGAGGCTCGTCCACGCGCGGAAGCGGACGTTGTAGTCGGAGTGCAGGCGCCGCACCGTGCAGCCCTCGATCGCGCTGTCACCGACCTCGCGCGGATCCTGCGTCGCGCTGACGACCAGCGTCTCGTGGCCGAGCTCGCGCAGCCGCCGCGCCTGCTGGTACATCTGGCGGATCGACGAGCCGATGCGCGGATCGCACAGGTCGTTCAGGAACAGCACGCGCATCAGGCCGCCACTCCCTCGCGCTGCGCGCGCGCGGCCTTGCTGAAGAAGTGCAGCACGTACACGAGGTTCGCCGACGCGAGGATCGCGGCGACGACGATCGCCCAGGCCGGGCCGGTCGCGCCGAGCCACGAGACGAGCACGATCAGCGACGACAGGTACGAGATGATGCCGACGATGCCGATCACGATGCCGACGCGCAGCTTGTTCGTCGCGAGGTAGAACGCGTCGATGCCGACGTGGAACGACTGCATCGCGTGCGCGAGCGCGAGGATCCAGACCATCGACGTGATCGGCGCCCAGTAGTCGCGCGGGTAGAACGTCTGGACGATCCACGGCGCCGCGAGCGCCATCACGAGCACGCACGCGGCCGTCACGCCGCCTCCGAGCAACGTGATGCGCAGCCACGTGCGGCGCAGGCCGATCCAGTCGCCGCGGCCGGTGTACTCCGACAGCGTCGGCAGCGCGGTGCGCGTGATGCCCTGCAGCATCATCATCGGCAGCTTCATGATGTTGCGCGCGATGCGGAAGTAGGCGGCGATCGCCTCCGCGTCGATCCCGCCGAACTTCTTGATGATGATCGGCGGCAGCACTTCCAGGCACAGCGCGTCGATGTTGCGCATCACGCCGATGCGCACGCCCAGGCGCATGCCCTCGCGCAGCGGCACCTCGCGGATCCGGCCGTAGATGTCGCGCAGCGCCGGCAGGCTGGTCGGGTCCTTCGCGCGCATGCGCCGGTACATGTCGATCGACAGCACCGAGCCGATCAGCGACGCGGCCAGGGTGCCCACGATCGGACCGAGCGGATCGGCGGTGATCGCGGCGCCCACGACGACGAGCACCGCGCGGCACGCCTCGACGCCGTTCTCGCACTGCGCGAGCGGCAGCATCCGGCGCGTGCCCTGGAACGCGGTGCAGCACACGACCTTCGGCATCTCGACCAGCGGCGTCAGGCACAGCAGCCACGCCCACCAGCCGATCTGGCGCGAATCGAGCTGCCACTCGGCGAACCACGGCAACAACACCCAGCCGAGGCCGATCAGGACGATCGACGCGGCCAGGTACGCCTTCGCGACGTAGGCGAGCCAGTTCGCGATCTTCTCGTCGAGCGAGCGCGCGCTCGCGCCGGCGATCTGGCTGATCGCCGCCTGCACGACGCCGAGGTTCAGCGTGAAGAAGAAGAACGCGAACAGCGCCTGCGCGATGTAGAACTGGCCCTGCTCGTTCGCGCCGAGCACGTGCGCCAACACGACCGACGACGCGAGGTTGCCGGCCGAGTTCAGCATCCCGCCGATCTGCAGCGTCGCCGAATCGCGCGCGA
>SCVU01000588.1 GCA_004296785.1 Planctomycetota bacterium | reverse complement strand
CGAGCGCGGCCGCGCATTCGGCGCCGAGCTCGTCGGCGGCGATCTCGCGTGTACGCGCGGACCGCTCGCGGTCGCCGTGACCGGCATCGGAACGTGGACCGGCGCCGGTCGGCCGCCGACGCGCTCCGGCGCGCGCGCGGGCGATCTCGTGTTCGCGACCGGCCCGTGCGGCGGCAGCCGCCTCGGCCGGCACCTCGCGCTCGCGCCGCGCGTCGCCGAGGCGCGCTGGCTCGCCGCGCACGGCGCGCGCGCGCTGATGGACGTCTCCGACGGCCTCGCGCTCGATCTGTCGCGCCTGGCGCGTGCGTCGCGCGTGCGCATCGATCTCGCCGCGGTGCCGGTGCACGCGGATGCGCGGCGCGCCGCGCGCGCCAGCGGTCGCACCGCGCGCGAGCACGCGCTGTACGACGGCGAGGACCACGAGCTGCTCGCCTGCGTGCCGCGCGCGCGCGTCGACGCGCTGCTGGCCGAGGCGCCGCGGCGCTGTCCGGGACTCGCCTACGTCGGCGCGGTGCGCGCCGGCCGCGGGCTGTGGCTGTGCGACGTCGGTCGCGCGCGGCGCTTCGCGCCGGGCCGCGGACGGGGCTGGATCCATGGCAGCTGAGCCCAGCGCCGAGCCGGCCTCGCGCGAGCTGGGCGTGCGCGTCAGCGCGTCGCCGGAGGAGACCGAGCAGCTCGCCGAGCGGATCGGGCGCCTCGCGCACGCCGGCCTCGTCGTCGCGCTCGACGGCGAGCTCGGCGCGGGCAAGACCTGCTTCGTGCGCGGCTTCGCGCGCGGGCTCGACGCGCACGAGCCGGTGACGAGCCCGACCTACGCGCTGCAGCACGTCTACCTCGGCCGCCACGAGCTGTGGCACTTCGACGCGTGGCGCGCGGGCCAGGGCGCGGCGCTGCTCGCGGAGCTCGGGCCGGAGGAGCTCGGCCGCGGGTCGGTCGTCGTGGTCGAGTGGGCGGCGCGCGTGCGCGAGCTGCTGCCGGCGCCGCGCCTCGAGGTCGAGCTCGCGCACGTGTCCGAGCGCGAGCGGCGACTCTCGTTCGCCTGGCGCGGCGCGCATCGGCCGGCGACGCAGGCCGAGCGCGCCTTCGCCGACGCGATTGCGCGGATCCTGCGTGAACCGGACGGCGCGCCGCGCGTTGGGAGCGCCGCACTGACTGGAAAGCCACCGGACGAGCCCCCGCGCGAAGACCCGCGCCGATGAGCGCCGCTGAGGCAGCCGAGGATCCGCTGCTCGAGCTGCGCCGCGGCCGCGCCGGCCCCTTCGAGGCGTACGTCCGCGCGCATGCCGGTTCGCTGTCCCTCTTCTTCCGCCGCCGCGGAATCTCCGCCGATCAAGCCGCCGATCTGACCCAGGAAGTCTTCATGCGCCTGTGCCGAGCCGCCGACCGCTACGAAGCCCGCGAGCGCTTCGACGCGTACGCGTCGCGCGTCGCGAGCCACGTGTGGATCGACCACTGCCGGCGCGCGGGCGTGCAGGGCCGGCAGCGGCCGCTCGACGATGCGGCCGAGCGCGCGGCGGTCGAAGTCGAGCTCGGCGCGGAGCTCGAGCGCGCCGAGCAGGGCGCGCGGCTGCGGCGCGCGCTGGCCGAGCTCGGCGACGACCACCGGCGCACGCTCGAGCTCGCGCTGCTCGAGGAGCTGCCGTACGCACAGGTCGCCGAGCGACTCGGCATCCCGGTCGGGACCGTGAAGTCGCGCGTGTTCCACGCGCTCGCGAAGCTGCGGGCGCTGCTCGAAGCCGACGGAGATCACCGATGAACGACGCACGCGAAGCGGGAGCTCGGGGGCCGATCGATCCGCCGGAGCTGCTCGAGGCCGCCCGCGCGGCCGGCGCGCGCGATCCGAGCGCGCTGCTCGAGGACGCGCGCGTCGCGCTGGGAGCCGACGCGCTGGCCGAGCGCATCGTGCGCGCGACGCGGCGCGAGCGCGAGCGCGCGCGGACCGCGTCGACCTGGCGGCGCGTCGCGGCGGTGCTCGTGCTCGGCGGCGCGGCCGCGCTGGCCGCGCGCTACGCGCTGCGCGCTGCGCGGCCGCAGGCGCCCGCCGCGGATGAGTTGGTCGAGTGCGTGCGCCGCGATCGCGCCGAGCTCGAGCGCGCGCTGCCGCTGTTCGCGCGCGCGGGCGCGGCCGCCGGGACGGAAGGCGCGCTGCTGGGCGAACTGTTGGTCGCGCGCAGCGAGGGCGTCGCCGCATACGCGTTCCCGGAATGGCTGAACGACGCCGCGCGCCTGCCGCGCGCGACGGCGCTCGAGCGCGTGCTGTGGGCCGAGTTGCTGTGCGATCGCTACGTGCTGCTCGGCCAGCACCCGCTGCTGCTTGCGGAGCTGCTCGACGGCGCGGCCGACGCCGAGGTCGCGCCGCTGCGCGAGCACGCGCTCGCGCGCGCCGATCGGCTCGGACTGCGCGACGACGCGCGCTCGACCGATGCGGCGGCGACGGCGCTGTCGGAGACCTGGCTCAAGCAGCTCGCCGCGCAGGCGGCGGTCCAGGCCGACGCGCAGGCGCAGCGCTGGGTCGCCTCGGCGCTGCAGCCCTGAGCGGGCTCAGCTCGCCGGCGCCGCGTGCCGCAGCCGCAGTTGCCCGCACGCCGCGTCGGCCTCGACGCCCTTCGACCAGCGCACGGTCGCGACGATCCCGCGCGCCGCGAGCGTCGACCGGAAGCGCTCGACGCCCGCCTCGTCCGGTCGCTTCCACGGCGAGGACTCCGCGCTCTCGACCGGGTTCCACGGGATCAGGTTCACGCTCGCGCGGCGCCGCGCGAGCAGCCGCGCGAGCCGCTCGGCATGGCCGGCCGAGTCGTTGCAGCCGCCGAGCAGCGCGTACTCGTAGGTGACCTCGCGACCCGTCTGCTCGAACCAGTCGTCGGCCGCGGCGACGATCTCGGCGAGCGGCACGCCGCGCATCGCGGGCACCAGCAGATCGCGCTGCTCCTGGTCGGGCGTGTGCAGCGAGATCGCGAGCTGGAAGCGCGGCTTGGTCGGCGCGATGCGCCGCAGCCGGTCGGGGAAACCGACCGTCGAGACGGTGATCGCGCGCGCGCCGAGGCCCATCTCGTCGTGCACGACGTCGAGCGCGCGCGCCAGCCGCTCGTAGTTGAGCAGCGGCTCGCCCATGCCCATCACGACGGAGCGCGACAGAGCCCCGAGCGCGCGGCCGCGCACGTACTGCTCGAGGATCTCCGCGCTCTCGAGGTTGCGCGCGAGGCCGAGCAGGCCCGACGCGCAGAACGGACAGCCGACCGGGCAGCCGGCCTGGCTCGACACGCACAGCGTCGCGGCCTTGCCGCTCGTGCTCGGCGGCAGGTGCACGGTCTCGACGTCGACCGCCTTCGCGCCGGGGAAGCGCAGCAGCAGCTTCGTCGTGCCGTCGGCGGCGACGCGCCGGTCGACTTCGCTGCCGCTGGCGATCGGCAGCTCCTCCGCCAGGCGTGCGCGCAGCTCCTTCGGCAGCGCGCTCATCGCCGCGTAGTCGAGCGCGCCGTGCTCGAACACCTGCGCGCGCGCGATCCGCGCGTGGAACGGCCGCGCGCCGAGGCGCTCGAACGCCTGCTCGGTCTCGCGCGGCGTGAGCGCGAGCAGTGTCAGCGCGTCGCCGGTTCCCACAGTTCCCTGCGCAGCCGCTCGGAGACCTCGCGCGCGACGCGCCGCGCGTCCTCGAGGTCGTGCGGGTTCGCGCCGCCGACGGCCTTGTGTCCGCCGCCGCCGTAGCCCTCCATGATCGCGCCGATGTGGATCGAGCGCGGTGGCGGGTTCCACGGATTCTCGCCGGCCGTCACGTGGTAGCCCGCGCGCGTCGGGATCACGCCGACCGAGTAGTGGATGTCCTTGTGGTGGAAGAACACCGCGAAGCGCTCGCGCCGGATCTGATGGCTCGACGCGTCGTACAGCAGCACCGCGCGCGAGTTCGAGAGCACGGTGGGGGGGAACTGCTCGAGCGCCTTGTCGCGGTTCTTCGTCGCGCGCTGGAAGCACTTCTCGACGTCCGGCCGCGCCGCGACCTCCTCGAGCGTGCGATCGCGCAGCGCGCCGACGAGCTCGTCGGTCCAGCGCAGTTCCGGCGACACGGTCAGCGCGCGCGCGATGCGCAGCGCCGGCGCGTCGCCGAACAGCGCCTCCTCGACGTCCTTGTAGCGCGCGGCGTCGACGACGTCGGACCAGCGCGCCATCTCGACGAAGCGCGGCGGCGCGACATAGCCCCAGTGCTCGGCGGCGTGGCGCAGCACGAGCGGCGGGCACGACGGCGACGCCTCGTCCCAGCGCCAGCGCTCACTCGGCGCGTAGGCCGCGCGCAGCGCCGGCGAGAGGAACGTCGTCGGGTGGTGGTCGAACCAGTACTCGGCGCGCGGGTGGAAGTGGAAGTCGACGATCGCGAAGCGCGTGCCCTCGCCGAAGCCGTCCCAGTTCAGCCGCTGGTCGTAGTTGATGCCCTGCCAGGCCGCCGATTCGCCGCGCAGCTCGTTCAGGATCCGCGCGAGCACCGCGGCGGAGACCATGCCGTCGAAGTCGCGGTGGTAGTGGATGACGAGCGGGCCGGGCATGGCGCGCATCGTAGCAGCCGCGCACGGGCGGACCGCGCTCCTGCTCGCGGCGTTCGAT
>SCVU01000076.1 GCA_004296785.1 Planctomycetota bacterium | reverse complement strand
CTCCGGCACGCTGATCGGCGCGCCGTCGACGACGAGCGCCGTGGTCTGCGCTGGCGCGGGAGCGGGGACCTGCGCGGCGCCGGGCGCGGAAGCGACAGCGGTGAACCCGGCGGCGAGGACGCAGGCGGCGAGCAAGTGGGCGAGCGGAGTGCGGATCATGTGAGGGAACTCGCGGCGATGCGGCCGAGCGCCGCGGCCAGCGCGGGCTCGAGGTCGCGCGGTTGGCGCACGCGCCAGGCGATGCGCTTCAGGATGCCGTCGGCGAGCCGGTAGACGCAGCCGTGGACCGCGACCTCCTGCCCGCGCGCCCACGCGTCCTGCAGCACCGTCGTGCGGCACACGTTGGCGGTCTGCGCGAGCACGTTGAGCTCGCACAGGCGGTCCGAGCGCTTGTCCTCGTCGTCGAGCGCGTCGATCAGCTCGCGGTGCTCGAGCGCGACGTGCTGCACGTGGCGCAGCCAGTTCTCGATCAGGCCGAGGCGCCCGCCGCGCAGCGCGGCGGCCACGCCGCCGCAGCCGTAGTGCCCGCACACGATCACGTGGCGCACCTGCAGCACGTCGATCGCGTACTGCAGCACCGACAGACAGTTGAGATCCGTCTGCACGACGACGTTGGCGACGTTGCGGTGCACGAACATCTCGCCCGGCAGCAGGCCGACGATCTCGTTGGCCGGCACGCGGCTGTCCGAGCAGCCGATCCACAGGTACGCCGGGCGCTGCTGCGCGATCAAGCGCGCGAAGAACTCCGGGTCCTCGCGGCGGCGGCGCTCGGACCACTCGCGGTTGTTGCGGAACAGCGTGTCGATCTCGTTCATCGTGCTGTCGGGCTGGCGGTCGGGCTCGCGATCGGACTGGCCGGCGCTTGCGGGACGGACACCGGCGGCTCGTCGTGGAACTGCATCGCGTGCAGCTTCGCGTACAGGCCGCCCATGGCGAGCAGCGTCGCGTGCGTGCCGCGTTCGCGCAACTGGCCGCGGTGCAGCACGAGGATCTCGTGCGCGCGGCGGATCGTCGAGAGCCGGTGCGCGACGACCAGCGCCGAGCGGTGCTCGAGCAGGCTGCGCGTCGCGGCCTCGATGCGCGCCTCGGTCGCCGAGTCGACGCTCGAAGTCGCCTCGTCGAACACGACCAGGCGCGGCGCGCCGGCCAGCGCGCGCGCCATCGCGAGCAGCTCGCGTTCGCCGGTCGAGAGCGTCGCGCCGCGCTCGGCGACCGGCGCGTCGAGGCCGCCGGGCAGCTTGGCCACGAGCTCGTCCGAGCACGAGCCGATCAGCGCGCGCTCGAGCGCGGCCGGCGTGACGTGCTCGCGCTCGAGCACGAGGTTCTCGCGCACGGTGCCGGCGAACAGGAAGTCCTCCTGCAGCACGAGTCCGAGGCGCGTGCGCCACGCGCGCGGGTCGAGCTCGCGCAGGTCGACGCCGTCGATCAGGATGCGGCCGCGCGTCGGCTCGTAGAAGCCGAGCAGCAGGTTGACGATCGTCGACTTGCCCGCGCCGGTCGCGCCGACCAGCGCGACCGTGCGGCCCGGCGGGATCTCGAAGTCGACGTCGGAGAGCACCTCGGGGCCGCTCGGGTACGCGAAGCTCACGCGCTCGAAGCGCACGTGGCCCGGTCCCTCCAGCGCGCGCGGCGGCGCCGCGTCGCGCGCGAGCACGCCCGCGGGTTCGTGCGCGAGCGCGCCCGCGGGTTCGTGCGCGAGCTCGGTCGCGCGCAGCGTCGGCTTCGTGTCGAGGATGCCGAAGATGCGCTCGGCGGCCGCGAAGGCCGACTGCAGCACGTTGTAGCGCTCGCCGAGCTCGCGGATCGGGTCGAGCAGCATCGCGAGGTAGAACCAGAACTGCAGGAACAACCCGTACGAGAGCTCGCCCTCGGCGATGCGCGCACCGCCCAGTCGCACCGAGGTCGCCTGGATCAGCGTGACGACCCAGTCGATCGCCGGGAAGAACAGCGCGAACAGGAAGATCGTGCGGACGTTCGCCTTCAGGTAGCGGTCGAGGTGACCGGCGAAGCGCTCGGACACGAGCTTCTCGCGGCCGAACATCTGCACGACGCGGATGCCCTGCAGCGCTTCCTGCAGGTAGCCGTTCATCTCGGACAGGCGCCGGCGCACGAGCCGGTGCGCTTCGCGCGCGCCGCCGCGGAACACCATCGAGATGCCGATCAGCACCGGCGTCAGCGCGACGACGATCAGCGCGAGGCGCCAGTCGAGCCAGAACAGCACGACCAGCAGCACCGCGATCTTGACGAGATCGAAGCTCAGCGTGACGAGGCCGGTCGTGAACATCTCCGACAGGCTGTCGACGTCGCTCGTCACGCGCGTCACGAGCCCGCCGGTCGGCCGGCGGTCGAACCACGCGACGTCGAGGCGCTGGATGTGGCCGTAGAGCTGGCGGCGCAGGTCGTGCACGACGAGCTGGCCGGCGCGCGTGAGCTGCGCGACCTCGAAGTAGCGGAACAGGAAGCCGAACGCGGTGACCGCGAGGTACGCGCCGGCCCACCACCACAGCGAGCGCACGTGCGGCTTCGGATCGAAGCCGGCCGGATCGGCCGCGCGCGCGGCGATCGCATCGCCGACCGGGCCGTCGATCGCGCCGCGCAGCAGGCGCGGGCCCGCGAGCTCGAGCGCGAACACGACGGCCAGCACGCCGAAGGAGAGCGCGAACGCGCGCGCGTGCGGCCGAGCGAAGCGGATCAGGCGCCACAACAGCGCGCGGTCGAGCGCGCCGCGCTTGTCGTCGTCCTCGATCTCCTTGTGCGCGCTCACGACGCCAAGAGCTCCTCGCGCGCCTGCTGCATGCGCCAGGTCTCGCGGTACCAGGCCGACGTTCGCAACAGCTCCTCGTGCGTGCCGCGCGCCGTCACGCGGCCGCGCTCGAGCACGGCGATCTGATCGGCGCGCATCACGGTCGAGAGCCGGTGCGCGGCGACGACGAGCGTGCGGCCGCTGCCCGCGCGGCGCAGGCTCTCGAGCAGCCGCGCTTCGGTCTCCGTGTCGACCGCCGACAGGCAGTCGTCGAGCACCAGCACGCGCGGGTCGCGCGCGAGCGCGCGCGCGATGCACGTGCGCTGGCGCTGGCCGCCCGACAGCGTGACGCCGCGCTCGCCGAGCAGCTGGTCGAGGCCGGCGGGGAAGCGCGCGACCTCCTGCTCCATGCACACGTCCGCGATGAGCTCGCGCACGCGCTGCTCCGACAGCGGCTGTGGATTGCCGAACTGGATGTTGTCGCGGTACGGCTCGCTGAACAGGAAGCTGTCCTGCGGCACGTAGCCGAGCGCGCCGCGCAGCGCCGCGAGGCTCCACGTGCGCACGTCGATGCCGTCGACGCTGACCGCGCCCGCGTTCGGATCGTGCAGGCGGCCGAGCAGCCCGAGCAGCGTGCTCTTGCCCGAGCCCGTCGGTCCGACGACGCCGAGCATGCTGCCCGCGGGCACGTGCAGATCGATCGAAGCGAGCGCGGGCGCGGTGCCGGTCGGGTACGTGAACGACGCGCGCTCGAACGTGAGCTCGCCGCGCACCGCGTGCGGCACGACCGGCTGCGGCGGATCGGCGATGTCCGGCTGCTCCGACAGCAGCACGTCGATGCGCTCGGCGCTCGACAGCGCGCGCGGGTACAGACCGGCCATCCAGCCGAGCGCGATCACCGGCCAGAACACCTTGAACGTGAGGTCGATGAACTTGAACAGCGCGCCGACCTCCATCGTGCGGTCGATCAGCGCGAGGCCGCCGACGAGCAGGATCGGCAGGAAGGTCAGCGCGTGGCTCGTCTCGGTGATCGCGTGCGAGAGCCCGCGTGCGCGCGCGAAGTCGAGCTGGTGGCCGAGGTTCTCGCGGCTCGCCTTCTCGAAGCGCCGCGCGCGCGAACCCTCGAGGCCGTAGCCCTTGAGCACGCGGATGCCGCCGAAGCTCTCCTGCGCGATGTGGCTGAGCTCGGCCTGCTTCTCCTGCACGGCCGTCGAGTGGCGGTGCAACAGCGGCGTCAGCAGCTGGATGCCGAGGCCCATGATCACGAGCGGCACGAGCATGAACAGCGTCAGGTCCGCCGATAGTCCGATCAGCGTGAACAGCGCGGCCGGCACCATGACCAGCGCGCCCGCGACGTACATCAGGCCGGGCCCGAGGAACATGCGGATGTTCTCGACGTCGCTCGTCAGGCGGCTCGCGATGTCGCCGGACAGGCTCTTGTCGTGGAACGAGAAGGAGAGGCGCGCGAGCTGGTCGAACAAGTCCTGCTTGAGCTCGACCTCGACGTAGCGCGACACGCACACGAGCCACCAGCGCTGCAGGTAGCGGAACACGCCGCGCACGACGGCGATCCCGAGCACCGTCCAGAACAGCGCCTGCAGGAACTCGGTGTCGGACGCGCCGCGCAGACGGTCGAGCGCATCGCCGATCATCACGGTGATCTGCACGTCGAGCAGCGCCGCGATCGGGATCGTCAGGAACCCGAGGAACAGCGGCCGCTTGTGGCGCAGGAAGCGCCCGAAGAACTTCCACAGTCGTGCCATCGTCGTCAGCGTGGGGGCGCCGTGGAGCGTTGGAGCGCGGTGGCGGTGTCGAGCAGCGCGGCGAGCTCGCGCTCGAGTGCGGCTTCGCCGTCGCGCGCCGCGCGGCGCAGCGTCGGGAACGTCTCCGACGAGTAACCGGTCTCGAGGCCCGGCGCCCACAGCGGGTTCTTGAACCACGCGCGGCCGGGGATGCCGGCGTCGCGTAGGAACGCGGCGGGCAGGAGTGCGTCGGGCGGTGCGGCGGCGAGCGCGTCGAAGGCCGCGGCGAGTCGCTCGGCGCGCGCCTCGCCGAGCCAGCTCGCGCCGCCGTCGCTCTTCTCGAGCCCCGCCAACCGCGCGTGGCGCGCGAGCTCCTTGCACGCCTCGCCCGCGTCGAAGGCCGCGCGGCCCTGCTCGGCGAGGCGCGCGAGCAGCGCGGCCGTCGCCTCGGCGCACTTCTCGTGCGCGGCGAAGCCCGGATCGAGGAAGCGGTCGACGAGCTCGAAGTCGTCGAACGTCGTGTGGTACTGACCGCCGGAGCCGCCGCCGAAGCCGAGCTCGAGCATCGGCAGCCCCGCGTGGTGGACGAAGGCGGCGAAGTCGCTGCCCGAACCCGGCAGCGAGAAGGCCGGCGACTTCGTGCCGCCCTGCGTGTACTCGTCCCACAGCGAGCGACCCGGCGTCGCGACGCTGTCGATCGACGCGCAGGTCTCGCGCAGCACGCGCATCATCCCGGGCGTGCCGCTGGCGCCGAAGCGCGTGCCCGATACGTTCGCGTCGGAGTTCACGTACGCGACGAGGCGCGCCGCGTAATCGGCGCGGTGCGCCTCGACGTGCTCGGTGCTGCCGACGAGGCCTTGCTCCTCGGCGTCCCAGAAGCACACGCGCAGCTCGCCGTGCTGATCCCAGCCCTGCTTCGCGCGCGCGCCGAGGATCTGCGCCGCGCGCAACAGCGCGGCACAGCCGCCGCCCGAGTCGTGCGCGCCGCGCACCCACGAGTCGCGGTGGCTGCCGGCGACGACGAGCGCCGCGCTGCCGCGCGCGGCCAGCGTGCCGACGACGTTGTAGATCGGCCGCAGCGCGGGCGGCGCGTCGATCTCGAGCTCGACCTCGACGTCCGCGATGCGCTCGAGGATCGCGTGCGCATCGTCCCAGCCGATCGGCAGGCACAAGAGCTTCGGCATCGCGTACTCGCCGGCCGGCACGCGCGCGCAGCCCGCGGTCGACGGCCAGCCGGGCGTCGACGGATCGCCGGGCGCGCGGCCCATCGGCGAGATCGAGCCGCGTTGCGCGTCGTGGCCCGGCTTCCACGGACCGGCGGGCCACACGGGGCCGCGATCGGCGCCGTCCTCGTCGCTCGGCGAGTACAAGAGCACGCCGGCGCAGCCGTGCTCGGCCGCCATGTCGACCTTGATGCCGCGGTACGCGCCGCCGAACGTCGCGAGCGCGATCTTGCCGCGCACGTCGACGCCGCTCGCGGCGAGGCGCTCGTAGTCGGCGCGCAAGCCGCGGCCGACGTCGACGGCGCGCGCGCGCACCTTGCCGCTCGCGGTCCAGCCGGCGAATTTGGGGATGTCGCCCGGCCGCTCGGCGTCGGGATCCCAGGTCTCGACGCGCTGCACGAGCGGCTCGCCCGCGCCCGCGGCGTGGATCGCGAACGCGATGCGGCGCGGCAGCGAGAGCACGACGTCGAAGCGCTCGCGCTCGACGCGCCAGCCGGCGCGCTCGAGCTCGCGCGCGACGAACTCGACCGCGTGCAGCGACTCGCGCGTTCCGGCGACGCGCGGCCGCGCGGCGAGCGTGCGCAACAGCTCGCGCGTCGGTGCGCTCGCGCTCGGATCCGCCGCCGTTTCAGGCGCCGGCTGCTGGGCGGCGGCGAGCGTCGCGAGCGCGAACCAGGTGGCGGCGCGGGCCAGCGTCGGGCGGGCCGTCATCGGGCAGGGCAGGGGCATGGAAAGCGCCCAGGATAGGTCAGCGGCACGCTCGCGCCGACCCGAGGCCGCGGATTCCGGCCGGATCCGTAGTCCGACGCCAACGAACTGCCTAATGACGGCCGTAGGAAGGGGATCGATGCGGCGGCGGCGACCCACGCCCGAGGCTGCATCGGAGCGAGGCTCTCCTGTGCGTCGATTCGCGTCGCTCCGGCGTTGCACCAACGCCGCGAGCGACGACACAACTCAAGCGTTCGCGGCACACGGCCGATGCATGCAGCCCGCCCGGCGGGCCTGCGCCGGCCGCCGACCGCGCGCGAGTCATGCGAAACCTTTTCACTTTGCCGTTCGTCCAATCCGCACCGTGGCGGGGCGCTCCGGCGTCCACGGGCGCGTCGATGCAACAGTCGCACTCTCAGCATGCTTCGCAGCCCGCGGTCTCGGTCGTCGAGCGCGACTCCGCCGACGCCGCGCGCCCGCGCTGTCTGATCGTGCTCGCGCACCCGGAGCGCGGGCTGTCGAACACGCTGTTGCAGCACCTGCAACAGGAGCTCGGCGGCGTCGAGCTCACGTTGCGCGACCAGGGCACTTTCGAGGCCGTCTGGTTCTGCGGCTACGAGTCGAACGCGGACTGCGATTCGGCTCCGCGCCTCGCCGCCGCGCGTCGCCTGCACCCGGAAGCGGGGTTGCTCGTCACGGGGCGCGCGGAGGAGACGCCGTGGGAGGACGACGCGCTCGCCGCGGGCGCCGACCGCGTGCGGCGCTGGCCGCTGTCGATGGAAGAGCTGCGCGACGAGATCGGCCGGTTGATCCGGGCCCGCGCGCCGCACTCACGCGCCGGTTAGCGGCGTCCTACCCGCGCCCGGCGACCGAGCGGTCGGAGCGGCGACTGGCCGACCCGCTCGCTCGTGCAAGCACGATCGCGGCACGCCGCCAATCGGTACGATCCCGCGCATGAACCTCCGCGCCGCCATCGTTGTCGCGCTGTCGCTGCTCGTCGGATTCGGCTGCGCGACGCCGCGAACCGCGCGTGATTCCGGCAACTACACGCTCGTGTTCCTGAAGACCGGCCCCGAGGACGCGCGCGTCACCGGCGATGATCGCACGAAGGTCTTCGACGGGCACATGGCGAACATCCAGCGCCTCGCCAACGAGCGCAAGCTGCTCGTCGCCGGTCCGTTCGGCAAGCAGCGCGACAATCCCTCGCGGCGCGGGCTGTTCGTGCTCGACACCGCCGATCGCGCCGAGGCGGAGCAGTGGGCGTCGACCGATCCCGCCGTGAAGCGCGGCGTGTTCGTCCTCGAGTACCACGACTTCGCGACCGACGCGCCGCTGCGCGCCGCGCTCGAGCGCGTGCTCGCGAGCCAGGCCGCGGCAGTCGAGGCGGGCCAGGCGCCGGATCCGAAGCAGACGATGCGCGGCTACGTGTTGCTGACGGCCGAGCACGGCACGGTCGCGTTGCCCGAGCTGCGCGTGCTGAGCGGGCACGGGCACGCGTTCGCGCCCGGCGCGCTCGAGAGCATTCGAGCGGTGGCGTGGCTGGACGCGAAGGACGCGGCGGATGCGCGGCTGCGCTACGCCGAGGTGCTCGCGCGGATCGGGAAGTACGAGCTCGACGACTGGTTCGGCAGCGTCGAGCTGGCGCGAACGGCCGCGCGCTAGCGTCACTCGCCGACGATCAGTTCCTGGATGTTCGAGGTCGCGATGTTCGCGAACTGCGGGCACGGCACGGTCGGAACCGACAGCACGATCCACTGACTCTCGAGGAAGACGCCCAGCGCCGACGCGCTGCACGGAATCGGCGACGGAAACACGGCCGCCCCCGCGACCAACGGCCGCGTGTGCAGGACTCCCGGCAGGAGTCCCACGCACGAGCCGCACGAGAGGTAGTTGGGCGAGAAGTTCATGTTGTGCACGGCGACGGGCGCGCCCGACACCGCGCCCGTCAGTCGGAATTCGAACTGCTTGTTGCCGATCGCGACCGGGCCGTTGACCGAGCCAGTGCCTCCGCCCGCGCAACCGAGGCCGAAGTCGGTGACCGATCCACCAGCGCCGAGTGCTTCGACCGGCTGCGCCATCACATCGGCGATCCCGCCATTGACCTCCACGAACACCGCCATGCCGCCGTCGGTTGCACCGGATCCTCCGCCGCCGACTTCCGACGCGAGCGCGGCCCAGTAGGACGAGATGTTCAGCGTCTTCTGCTGCCCGCACGGAAGACAGGTCGCCGGATCAAGCTCGCGGTAGCGCATCCACTTGGGCCCCCCCGTGTCGATGTC
>SCVU01000075.1 GCA_004296785.1 Planctomycetota bacterium | reverse complement strand
CGAAGGAGCTCAAGCGCCGCAACCCGGCGATCGTCGTCGCCGCGGGCGGACCGCACCCGTCGGTCGCGGCCGAGGACGTGCTGAAGGACAGCGCGGTCGACTTCGTCGTGCGCGGCGAGGGCGAGCACACGTTCGCCGAACTGCTCGACGGCATCCGCGCGGGTCGCACCGACTGGACCGAGTGCCTCGGCCTCTCCTGGCGCGACAGGAGCGGCGCGGTCGTGCACAACCCCGATCGCGAGCCGCCGTCGAAGCTCGACGAGCTGCCGTTCCCCGCGTGGGACCTGATCCCGCACGAGAAGTACCACACGGTGCCGCGCGGCGGCGTGATCTACGCGCACAAGGAGTTCGCGACGATGTTCTCGTCGCGCGCGTGCCCGTGGCGCTGCACGTACTGCCACAACTCGTACGGCAAGACGTTCCGCGAGCGCTCGGCCGAACACGTGCTCGCCGAGATCGACCTCCTCGTCACGCGCCACGGCGTGAAGGAGCTCGTCTTCATGGACGACATCTTCAACTTCCGGCCGGAGCGCGCGAAGAAGATCGCGCAGGGGATCATCGATCGCGGCTACAAGCTCGCGCTCACGTTCCCCAACGGGTTCCGCGGCGACATCCTCGACGAGGAGCTCGTCGTGCTGCTGAAGAAGGCCGGCATGTACCGCTGCATGGTCGCGGTCGAGTCGGCCAGCCCGCGCATCCAGAAGGTGATGAAGAAGAACCTGAAGATCGACAAGGTGAAGCACATCGTCGACTTCATCGCCGATCAGGGCGTGATGGTGCACGGGGCGTTCATGCTCGGATTCCCCAGCGAAACCGAGCAGGAGATGAACGAGACGATCGAGTGGGCGGCCGACAGCTCGTTCCACACGGCCGCGTTCTTCCGCGTGATCCCGTTCAAGGGGACCGAGCTCTTCAAGCAGGTCGAGCACGCGGGCTACACGCTGCCGACGGACTGGAGCGCGTACGAGCCGTACCGGACCGACATCAATCTGTCGACGGTGCCCGAGGACAAGATCTTCGCGCTGCGCAAGCGGGCGTACCGGAAGTTCTACTGGAACCCGAAGCGGATGCTGCGCTTGTTCAAGCTGATCCCGAACAAGACGAACATGCTGCCGTTCCTCGGACTGTTGTTCGCGCGGCGCGCGTACGCGCGCTAGCACCGCTCGCGCGCGCGGATGCTCGCAGCGGAATCCAAGCCGCCGCCGCAGCGGGATCCCGCGGCGGAGCCCGAACAGGATCTGCCGCCGGGCGCCGGCTGCACGGTGCGCGCGGTGCTCCCGCTGTTCGCCGCGTTCGCGGCCTTCGCCGCGCTGATCTACGCGCTCGGTTGCATCGCGGACCACGCGAAGCAGTACGGCTGAGATCTCCGCCCCTCGATGCGCCCTTCCATTCGAACACTCGCGGTCTGCGGCGTCGCTCTGCTCGCGCTGTGGGGCGCGCTCCTGCTCACCGACCGGCGCTCGCAGGCCGGCGGCGAGCCGCGCGGCTCGCGCGAGTCGGCGCTCGCACCGCGCGCGTTCGACGCGGCGGCGTGGCGCGCGGTCGACCCGATGCTGACCGCGCTGCGAGCGCAGATGCTCGACGACCTCGCGCAGCGACACCTCGCGATGGGCGCGGACCGCGCGCTCGTCCACGAGCTGCTCGGTCCCCCGTCGAGCACGCGCACCCCGTCGTCGCCGAGCGCCGGGAACGTCCAGGTCGAGCGGTGGCGCGTCGCGCCGCCCGGCGGCGTGCCTCCCAAGCGCCACTCGTTGCTTGAGCTGCGCTTCCGCGACGAGCGGCTGGTCGGACGATCGAGCCTGGGCGAGCCGCTCAACTCGAGCGACTTCCCGACCGACGCGCGGTAGTTTCCGGCCTTGCGCCGCCGCGCGGCGCCACCGATGAGTGCATCGAGGTCGCCGTCGCACGGCGACCGCCTCCGCCGCTCTCCTCAACTCTCCGAGGTCCGATGCACAGCCGTTCCATCCCCGCGCTGATCCGCCGCGACGCCGACATCTCGCTCGGCCCGTCGCCCGACATCGGCCAGATCGAATGGCTCGCGCGCCGTCGCGGATTCCGCGCGCTGCTCGACCTCGACGAGGAAGGCGAGCCCGGGCAGACGCTGTCGCCCAACGTCGCGGCCTCGTGGGCGCACACGTTCGGCCTGATGCACGAGCGTGTGCCGATCTCGCTCGAACGACCGGGCGAAGCCGACGTCGAACGCTTCCTCGCGGTGCTGCGCGCGCTCCCGAAGCCGGTGTACGTGCACTCCGCGCACGGCGCGCGCGCGGCCGCGCTCGTCGCGCGCTGGTTCGCCGCCGCGCCGCTCAGCCCGAGCGGGGCCGCTTAGGCGCCGCGGCGCCGCGCAAGCTCTCGACTGCGTCGAGCAGCGCCCACATGTCCGCGATGATGTGCTCGCGCAGTTCCTCGCGCGCGCGCTGCGCCTCGGGGCTGAACGCGCGCGGCTGCGGCGGAGCGTTCGGCGTCGGCCGCGCGTGACCGGCGCGCAACAGGCGTCCGCGGATCGCTTCGAGATCGAGCTCGACGCTCTGCCGCTGCTTGGGGCGCTTCTTCGCGGGCATCGCGCAGCAGAGTCGAGCGCGGCGCCCGAGCTGTCAAGCTCGAGCGCCGCGCTCTGCGAGCCCCCTGGCGTTTCCTCTGCTACTTCCCCGGCTCCCTTCCTGCCCCGGTGGGCGCCGCCGCGAGCCGATCGATCGCCTTCTGCGCCGCCTCGCGCACGAGCGGCGACTTGTCCTGCAAGAGCTTCACCAGGCGCGGTGAGTGCTCGACGCCGCCGAGCGAGCCGATCGAAGTCGCAGCGCCCGCGCGCACCTTGTCGTCGCTCGAATCGAGCAGCGGCACGAGCTCGTCGAGCGCCTTCGCGCGCGCGACCTCGCTCGTCGCGCGCCCGTTCCAGCGATCCTTCTCCTCACGCAGCGAGCGGATCGTCGCGAGACCGACCAGGCAGTTCGCGCGCATGTCGGCGTTCTGCGCGGCGATCTCGAGCAGGATCTCGACGGCGTCGTCGTTCAAGTAGTTGACGACCGCATCGATCGAGCGCTCCGCCTGCTCGCCGCCCTGTCGGCGCGCGATGAGCAGGCCGGCGCGCAGGCGCGGCAGGAAGCGCGGATCGCGCAGGCGTCCGATCGCGCCGGAGACGACGGCGAACGGGAAGACCTCGTCGGTGAGCAGCCGCTGCGCCGTCGCATCGTCGAGCGGCGCCCGCAGCCCGTCGAACGCGGCGCCGAGCGCGCGCTCCCAGCGCCCGTGCTCGGTGAACGGCAGCTGCAGCACCTTGCGCGCGACGTCATCGGGCATCGCGACGCGCTTCGCGGTGAGCACGAGGATCGCGCGCACGAGATCCGGCTGCGCGCCGTTCGCCGCGAGCAGCTTGCGCTGCAGCTCGCCCGCATCGGCGCACGTGCCGCGATCGGCGATGCGCGCGCCGAGATTCGAATCGAACTCCGGCCGGCCGAGCGCGGTCCACGCCGGATCGGCGGCGACGGCGAGGATGTTCGCGTGCGCCGGCTTCCCGAGCCACGCGGTCGCGGCGGCGACGAACAGCAGCCGCTGGTCCGCGGACAGCGCGGCATCCGCGATCAGCGGCTCGACGGCCGCGGCGAGCGGCTGACCACCGCGCGACAGGAACTGCGAGAGCAGTTCGTACTCCGCTCTCCCCTGCGTCGGCGGCGCAGCCTTCGCGAGCGTGCGCAGTTGCTCGGGCGGCAGATCGCCGAACACGCGCGCGGCCCCGAGTTCCTCGGCGGCCTTGCCGAGAGCGGTGAAGACGGCCGCCACCTCCTTGCCGTTGCGGGGCGCGACTTCGACGGCGACGGCGCGAACCGCCGCTTCCTTCATGAGCTCGTCCAACAGGCCGTAGTTCGTCCACTCCTGCAGCGGCGCGTCGACCGGATTGCGCAGCTGTACGGTGAGCGCGCGGACGAATCCCGGCTGCGAGAGTACATCCGGCTGCACCCTGTTGCTGCTCGTGCCGCTCAGGTCTCCCGACGTCACGAAGTTGCGCAGCCGCGATTGCACGCGCGAGACGATCGCGGGCTCCGGCTGAGTCGCCGCGATCTCCAGCAGCTGCAGGACCGCCGCGGCGTCCCCGCCGCGATCGACCAGCGGCATGCGCACCTCGAGCACTGGGTCGCGGATCAACGCCAGCGCGAGCTCCTGCTCGGCGAGGAGATTCACGTTCGACGCGAGCACGTGTGCGGTGACGCTGCGCACGCGCGAGCTCGAGTCGCGCGCCAGCTCGCGCAGCGCCTGCAGCTCGCGCTCGCCGATCTCCGGATCGCTGCGCTTCGGCGGCGTGAAGTTGTTGTCGCTGCGGCCCGCGAGCACGCTCGCCACCTCGGCGCGCACGCTCTCGTCGGGATCGCGGAGCTTCGCCAGCAGGCCCTCGACGTCGCGATGCCCGCTGCGCAGCGCGCGCGCGCAGTCCTGGCGCACCTTGGTGAACTTCGACTCCATTCCGATGCGCAGCACGGCCCGCGCGCTCTTGCCATCGCAAGTGCGAATCGTCTCCACGACGCGCGTCGCGAGGCCCTGGTCGTCGCCGCGCACCAGTGCGCCCAGCGCGGCGCGCAGCGCGGGCGAGAGCGCGTCGTGTCGAACGAAGTGCTGGAGCGGCCCGAGGCTCTGCACGAGGAAGCCCGGCTCCGGCGCGTGCAACTCGAGGAAGCGCAACCAGACGTCGCTCGCGTGCCGGAACGCCGGGTCGCCCCCCGCCGGGTCGGGGACCCAAGCGGAGTCGTCCTTCAGCAGCTCGGACGCGATCAGCAACATCACGACGCGCGACGTCCATTCGGCTCCGCCGTCGAGCCCGAGCCTTTCGACGACGGTCGCCGCGCGCGAGGGGGAGAGCCCGGCCAGGTAGACGAGCGGATCGAAGCTGCCTTGTTGTCCGAACTTGCCCGCGCGCACGATCAGCTCCTCGAGCGCGGGCGCCGCGCTCTGCCCGAGCGTCTGCAGGCTGTCGTAGTGCCCTTGCTGGATGTAGTCGCCGACGAGCGTGACGAGCTTCTCGTCCGCCCGTGCGACTTGATTCGGCGCATAGCGCGCGCGCAGCGCCGCGACCTTCGGACCGGCGAGCGCGGCCTCGACGGCGGCCGCGAGCGCCGGCGGCGTCGCCGCGCCCGGCGTGCCCACGGCGAAGCGCACCTTCGCCTCCGGATCGAGCGTCTTCGCGAGCTCGGCCGGATTCGGCAGCAGCTCCGTCAGCGCCTGCGCGACGCGCTCCGGTTGTCCGCTGCGCGCGAACAGATCCGCGCGCGCCTCCATGATCGCGATCAGCACGTCGATCTGCCGGTCGAACGCCGGCAGGTTCACGGTGCGGACCCAGCTCATGTTCAACTGCGCCTCGACGAGCTTCGCGTCGTGCGCGACGTCGAGCGCGAGCCGCGCGGCGGCGACTTCCGCGAGCAGGACGTCCGCTGGAGCCCGTGCGAGCTCATCCTGCGACGCGACGCGCGCGGTGCGTCCCTGCGCGGCGAGCGGCGCGTGCGGCGGAGCGAGCAGTGCGAGAGAGAGAAGGGATGCGGCGAGCGTTGTTCTCATGGTTGTCTCCTGGTTCGGCCCATTCGACGACGCAGCGCGAGCGAGCTTGTCAGCGCGCGGTCGGCGAGATGTCAACGACCTGTCAACGCGGGCTCGAGCGCTGCCGGCGCTTCAGCCCGCATCGCCCTCGCCGCGGCGCGAGAAGCGATAGCCCTTGCCGTGCACGGTCAGCAGGAAACGCGGCCGCTCGGGATCCGGCTCGATCTTGCGCCGCAGCTTCAGCACGTGCATGTCGATCGTGCGCGTGCTCGGGTCCTCGTCGCGCCCCCACACCGCATCGAGGATGTCGATCCGCTCGAGCGCCTCGCCCTCGTGCGCGAGGAAGTGGCGCAACAGCTCCATCTCGCGCCGCGAGAGCCCCTCGCGCGCGCCGTTGCGCTCGACGCAGTACGCGGCGAAGTCGACGGTCGCAGCGCCGATGCGCACGCGCCGCGCGTCGCCCTCCAGGCCGGGCGCCGAGCCCTCGGCGCGGCGCAGCAGCGCGCGCATCCGCCCGAGCAGCTCGCGCATCGAGAACGGCTTGACCACGTAGTCGTCGGCGCCGTACTCGAAGCCCTGCACGCGGTCCCACTCCTCGCCGCGCGCCGACAACACGATCACGACCGACTGCAGCCGATCCTGGCGCAGCGCGCGCAGCACCGAGAAGCCGTCGCGTCCCGGCAGCATCAGGTCGAGCAGCACGATGTCGGGCGCGTCGCGCAGCGCGAGCTCGAGTCCGCGATCGCCGTCGGCCGCCTCGAGGACCTGGTAGCCCTCGTGGACGAGCGCGTCGACGAGCGCCATGCGGATCGGCTCCTCGTCCTCGACGACGAGCACGCGCGTGGCACCGCTCACGTCGCTGCGACCTCCGGCGCTTGGATCGGGATCGCGAGCTCGAAGCGCGCGCCGGAATCGACGGGCACGCACGTCGCGCGGCCGCCGTGCGCGACCGCGATCGCGCGCACGATCGACAGGCCGAGCCCGGTGCCGGGCGTCGCGGTGGACGACGCGGCAGGCGCTACCTCGAGGCGCTCGAACGGCTCGAACACGCGCTCGCGCTCGGCCTCGGGGATCCCGCGGCCGTGGTCGCGGACGCCGAGCACGAGCTCGCCGCCGACGATGCCGGCGTCGGCCTCGAGCCGCGTGTCGCCCGAGTGGCGCAGCGCGTTCTCGACGAGGTTCAACAGCGCGCGGCGCAGCGCGTTGCCGTCGAGCTGCGCGCGGCCGCCGAGCTCGCCGGTGCGGATCTCCATCGCCGCGCCGCGCGACAGCGCGCGCTCGACGAGCTCGGCCGCCGTCGCGGCCCACCACGCCTCGAGCGGGACGTCGGCGCGGTCGATCGCGAGCGGCTTGCCGCGCTCGAGGCGCGAGAGGTCGAGCACGGAGTCGACGAGCTCGCGCAGGCGCAGCGCCTCGCGCTGGATGCCGGTGTGGTAGCGCGCGGCCTGCTCGGCGTTCTTCACGCGGCCGTCGGCGAGGTTCTCGGCCAGCAGCAGGATCGACGCGAGCGGCGTGCGCAGCTCGTGGCTGACGTTCGCGACGAACAGCGCGCGCAGCTCGGCCAGGCGCCGCTCGCGCACCATCGCGCGCCACGTCGCCCAACCGCCGAGCAGACACAGCGCGGCGAGCGCGAGCAACGCGCTCTTCAGCAGCATCACGCGCTGCACGGCGCCGTGCGCGAGATCGTCGACGTCGGGCGTGCGCAGGTAGGCGTTGTAGGGCCCGGTGAGCGACGTCTCGCGCACGCGGGGCGACGCTTCGATCGCCTGCGGCTTGGCGAACTCCCACGCGAAGCCGCTCGGCAGGCTCGGCGCGGCGGCGCGCACGGCGTCGAGCACGCGCTCGTTGCGCGCGAGCACGGTCGCCGGCGACGGATCGAAGCGCTGCGCGCGGATGCACTCGCCGCGCGGCACGAGCTGCCAGCGCTCGCCGCCCGCGGTCGGCGACAGCGCACCGAGCCGCTTGACGAACGCGAACACCTGGCGGCGCGCCAGCGCGCGCTCGAGGCTCTCGACCAGCGCTTCGGCGCCCGACACGCCGCGCACCTGGGCCAACAGCGCCTGCATGCGCTCGTCCCCGACCCACCGCGGCCGCGGCCCATCGAGCGCGAGGTCGACGCTCGACAGCGGCAGCGCGAGAGTGCCGTCGCCCACGCGCTCGGCGATCAGCGCCGAGCCCGCGCTGTGACCGGCTCCAGCGACCTCGAGCCACGCGAGCAGCGCCAGCGACGTCTCCGATTGCGCCGCCTCGCTCGCGCCGAGGATCAACTCGTTCAGCCGGTTGCGCGCACGCTCCGGGTCAGAGGCGCGCAGTGCCAGCGAGACCTGCAGGCGCAGCGCGCGGGCGCGCTCGTGGTCGCTCGTCGCCGAGGCCCGCGCCGAGCTCGCTCGCTCCTCCAGCGCCTCCGGCGGCTCACCCGCCAACAACGCGCGCTCGACCTCGTCGAGAAGCACCGCGGCGCCCGTCAATTCCGTCGGCGCTGCGGCGGCGACGTTCAGCAGCTCGGCGGGCTCGTCGACCTCCGGCAGCACGAGGTCGGGCTCGAATGGCGGTTCGACCCGCCGCAGCCGCGACTCCCACGCCTCGCGCATCCCGAGCGTCAACTGGTCGCACAGCTGCTCGAACGAGATGCGCGCGGCGACCGCCGGATCGTTCGACGGCGACAGCGCAGCCGCGACGAGCACGAGCGCCGCGCACACGGCGGCGATCGGCACGGCGAGCTCTCTCCAGCGGCGGCGCAGCGCGCGCTCCATCCGCTCGACTCTACGACGCGCGCGCGCTCGGCTGTCAACGGATTGTCAACGCCCCCGTGCTACGGTGCCCGCTCGATTGCTACGGTGCCCGCTCGATGCTCGAGCCCCGCAACGAGATCCGCCGCATCCGCGCCGCCGCCGAGCGGCTGCGCCCGTACATCCGCCGCACGCCGACCGTGTACTCGTACACGTTCAGCGAGAGCTCGGGTTGCGACGTCTACCTGAAGCTCGAGAACCTGCAGCGCACCGGTTCCTTCAAGGTCCGCGGCGCGCTGAACCGCGTGCTCGCGCTGAGCGACGCGGAGCGCGCGCGCGGCCTCGTCGCGGCCTCCGCGGGCAACCACGCGCAGGGCGTCGCGCTCGCCGCGAAGCTCGTCGGCGCGCCGGCGACGATCGTGATGCCGATCGCGACCGCGCTGATCAAGATCCAGCGCACCGAGGGCTACGGCGCGGAGGTCGTGCTGCACGGCGAGAACTACGACGCCGCGCAGCGCCACGCGGCCGAGCTCGCGCAGCAGCGCGGCCTCGTGCCGATCCACCCGTTCGACGACCCCGACGTGATCGCCGGACAGGGCACGGTCGGCCTCGAGATCCTCGAGGAGCTGCCCGAGCTCGACGCGATCGTCGTCCCGATCGGCGGCGGCGGACTGATCAGCGGCGTCGCGCTCGCGCTGAAAGCGGTCGCGCCGAACGTCCGCGTGATCGGCGTGCAGGCGCGCGGCGCGGCGCCGATGGTGCGCTCGTTCCGCAGCGGGCGGCTGGAGAACCTCGAGCGGCCGGAGACGATCGCCGAGGGCATCCGCGTCGGCGCGCCGGGCAAGCTCGCGTTCGAAGTCGTGCGCGCGTGCGTCGACGAGTGCGTCGAGGTCGAGGAGGCGGAGATCCTCGAGGCCGTCGTGCAGACGATGGAGAAGAGCAAGGTCGTGGCCGAGGCCGCCGGCGTCGCCGCGGTCGCCGCGCTGATCGCCGGGCGCGTGCGCGACGCGAAGCGCGTCTGCGCGATCGTCTCGGGCGGCAACATCGACCTCAATCTGCTCGCGCGGATCATCGAGTCGGGCCTCGCGCAGAGCGGCCGCACGCACGCGATCGCGTTGCGGCTGCCCGACACGCCGGGGCAGCTCGCGCGCGTGCTCGACGTGCTGACCGAGCAGCAGTGCAACATCCTCGACGTGCAGCACTATCGGTCGGGCTGGCGCGTGCCGCTCGGCTCGGTCGACGTCGAAGTGCTCGTCGAAGTGCGCCGCGCCGGCGCGGGCGTGCTGCTCGATGCCGCGCTGCGCGAGCGCGGTTTCGACGTGCGGAGCGTCGGCCCCTGATGCCGCTCGAACCCGCGCGCATCGAGCACGGACGCGCCGTGCTCGCGAGCGGACACGCGCTCGTCGCGGTCGAAGGCGATCTCGTGCGCGAACAGGCCGACGCGCTCGTCAACGCGGCGAACGAGGAGCTCGCGCACGGCGGCGGCGTCGCCGGCGCGCTCGCGAGCGCGGCCGGGCCGGAGCTGCAGGCCGAGAGCGATCGCTGGGTCGACGCGCACGGTCCGCTGGCGACGGGCCGCGCGTGCGCGACCGGCGCGGGCCGACTCGCCGCGCGCTGCGTGATCCACGCGATCGGACCGATCTGGCGCGGCGGCCGCAACCGCGAACCCGAGCTGCTCGCGTCCGCCGTGACGAGCGCGCTCGAGGTCGCGCGCGAGCAGGGCTGCGCGAGCGTCGCGCTGCCGGTGCTCAGCGCCGGCATCTACGGCTATCCGCCGCGCGATGCGGTGCGCGTGATCGCCGCCGCGCTCCGCGCGTGGTGCGCCGCGCACCCGGACGAGCTGCCGCGCGAGATCCGCGTCGTCGCGCTCGACGCCGGGCTCGCCGAGGAACTCGGGCAGCAGCTCGGTCAGCAGCTCGCCGGCTGAAGCAGCGCGGACAAGTCGTCGCCCGGCCGGAACTCGACCGGCTCGACGCCGCGGCGGAACACGCGCGCGCCGGACTGGCCGATCAGCTTCAGCCGATCGCCGTCGCGCTGCAGGATCCCGCCCTCGCGCAGCCCGACGACCGTGCGCTCGTTCATCTCGTGGTACTCGCGGATCCGCTGCTCGCGCGTCTCCCCCATGTGCTTCGAGCCCGGCTCGGGATCGAGGTAGTGCGGGTTGATCTGGAACGGCACGAGGCCGAGCGCTTCGAACGACTGCGGCTGCACGATCGGCATGTCGTTGGTCGTCATCAGCGTCGGGCACGCGAGGTTCGAGCCCGCGCTCGCGCCCATGTACGGCATGCCGGCCTGCGCGCGCGCGCGCAGCGGCGCCAACAGCTCGAGCCGCTGCAGCGCCTCGAGCAACCGGAACGTGTTGCCGCCGCCGGTGAACACGGCCTCGGCGCCGTGGATCGCCGCGAGCGCGGCCGCGCGGCCTTGCTCGGCCGCCTCGTGCAGCGAATCGAGCCCGTAGCCCAGCCGCTCGAAGCGCTCGCGTGCCTTCGCCGCGTAGGCCGCGCGGTCGTGCAGCGCGAACGGCACGAACAGCACGCGCTTCACGCCGGCGCCGAGGAATGCGCGCACGTGTGCTTGCGCGTAGTCGAGGTAGTTCGTGCCGTGGACGGTCGAGGTCGAGAGCAGCAAGAGGCGCATCGCGCGGCTAGCATACGCGGCCGATGACGGACGCGAACTCGACCACGCACTCGACGCCCACGCCGCTCGCCGAGTTCACGCTGAAGGCCGTCGTCGCGGGCGTGCTGCTCGGCTGCCTGTTCGGCGCGGCGAACGCGTACCTCGGGCTGCGCGTCGGACTGACGGTCTCCGCCTCGATCCCGTGCGCGGTGATGACCGTCGCGGTGTTCAAGCTGCTGCGCGCGCGCGGCACGATCCTCGAGGCGAACATGTCGCAGACGATCGGCTCGGCGTCGACGTCGCTCGCTTCCGGCTCGATCTTCACGATCCCCGCGCTGTTCATGTGGGGCGTCGTGCCGCCGTACACGCAGATCGTCGTGCTGTGCTTCCTCGGCGGCGTGCTCGGCCTGTGCGCGATGATCCCGCTGCGCCGGCTGCTGATCGTGCAGGAGCACGAGACGCTACCGTACCCCGAGGGCAAGGCGTGCGCGGACGTGCTGAAGGCGACGGCCGCATCGAGCGCGGGCTCGGGCTGGATCTTCGGCGGGATCCTCGTCGGCGCGCTGGTCAAGCTCGCGCTCGCGGTGTTCTTCCTCGTGCCGAAGGACCTCGCGTACGAGTTCGAGCTGCTGCCGAAGGCGCGCCTGGCGATCGAGCTCGCGCCCGCGCTGCTCGCGATCGGCTTCATCCTCGGCATCCGACAGTCGGGCGTGCTGCTGTCCGGCGGCATCGTCTCCGCGCTCGTGCTGACGCCGCTGATCGCGTGGTTCGGCGCGAAGATCCCGGTCGCCGTGGCGCCGGAGACGAAGAAGACGATCGCCGAGATGACGAGCGGCGAGATCTTCAGGAGCTACGTGCGCTACGTCGGCGCCGGCGCGGTCGCGACCGCGGGCATCCTGACCGTGCTGAAGAGCCTGCCGAGCATGTGGGGTGCCGTCAGCGGCGTGCTCGCGGGCCTGCGCAAGCGCGCGAGCACCGCCGGCGACGAGCGCACCGACCGCGACCTCCCGTCGTGGGTGATCGTGCTCGGCATCGCGACCGTGATCTTCGTCGCCGGCTTCGCGCCCGGCGTGTTCGCGGGCAACCTCGCGCTCGGACCGCGGCTCGTGCTGGCCGCGGGAGTCGGCGTGTTCGGCCTGCTGTTCGTGACGGTCGCCGCGCGCATCGTCGGCATCGTCGGCGTCTCGTCACAGCCGACCAGCGGCATCGCGCTCGTCACGCTGATCGCGATCGCGTCGGTGTTCGCCGCGCAGGGCTGGACCGACGCCGGCTCGAAGGCCGCGGTGCTGACGGTCGGCACGATCGTCGCCGTCGCCGCGTCGAAGGCCGGCGACATCTCGCAGGACCTGAAGACCGGCTATCTGCTCGGCGCGACGCCCGCGCGCCAGCAGCTCGGCCAGCTGATCGGCGCCTCCGTCGCGTGCTGGGCCGTCGCCGGCACCGTGTATCTGATCGGCACGAGCTCCGGCTTCGGCGAGGGCAGCGAGTTCGGCGCGCCGCAGGCGACGATGATGAAGACGATCGTCGAGGGCGTGCTCGAGGGAGCGCTGCCGTGGGACCTCGTGCTGACGGGAGCGGGACTCTCGATCGGCGCGCTCTTGTGCGGCGTCTCCGCGCTCGCGTTCGCGATCGGCGTGTACCTGCCGCTGGCGAACCTGACGCCGATCTTCCTCGG
>SCVU01000587.1 GCA_004296785.1 Planctomycetota bacterium | reverse complement strand
TGCAGGTGCGCGAGCAGTTGACGACGGGGGAGATCGCGCGGAGGTTGGGGAAGTCGGAGGTGGCGGTGCGGATCCTGCGATGTCGCGCGCTGGCGGAGATCGGGCGGGTGTTGGAGCGGGCGGTGAAGTGACGGGGAAGAGGGAGAGAAGGGGGAAGTGGGAGAGTCGCGCGCGGAGCGCGCGACTGACGTGCGCGCGGACGCGCACGTGACTTCGCACTCGAGCGGGCGCGCGGACGCGCCCGCTCGAGTGCGAAGTTCAATAGAATCGCGCGCTCGATGAGCGACGGGAGGAAGAGCGACGGGCGTTGGTATCCGAGGCGGTTGCCGGCGTGGCCGGTGGCGTGGTTGTTGTTTGGGGTCGCGCTGTTTTTCGGCGCGCGCGATGTGTCGATGCGGGATGCGTGGGGGTGGGACGAGGCGAGCACGCAGAGTTGCCGGCGGTGCGGATGTTGAGCGCCGCGCAGGCGGGGAGGTGGGACGAGGCGAGCGACGTGCTGTTGGATTGCCAGCAGTATCCGCCGGCGTATCCGGTGCTGCTCGCGGGCGTGCAGTCGGTGACGGGCGTGAGCGAGCTCGCGTGCCGCCGCACCGGTCGCGTGCTGCGCGCGTTCGGAGTGTTGGGCGCGTGGTTGCTCGCGGTCGAAGTGCTGCGAAGGCGGCGCGCCGAGGCGGCGGTGAGTTCGAGCGCAACGGGCGCGTCGAGCGCGGGGGGCGTTTCGAGCGCGACGGGCGTTTCAAGCGCGGTGGGTGTGTCGAGCGCGTCCAGCGACGCGTGGTCGCCGCGCGAGCTCTTCGCGGCGGTGCTCGCGCCGTTCCTGCTGTTCTTCTCACCGCTGTTCCAGCACTACTCGGGCTCGCTGTTCCTCGAAGTGCCGTTCGCGGTCGCGTCGCTGTTCGCGCTGCGCGCGTGGCTGCGCCGCGCGGACGAGAGCGCGCAGCGCCCGCTCGTGCGCGAGCTCGCGGCCGGCGCGTGGATCGCGCTGTGCGTCTTCACGAAGTGGAACTACGGCCTGCTGCTCGGCGCCGGCCTCGCTGCCGCCTGGCTGTTCGAGGCGTTCGACGCGCTGCGCGCCAAGCACATCGGCCGTTTCGCCGTCCGCACGCTGTTCCTCGCGGCCGTGCCCGTGCTCGCGTTCCTGTGGTGGTTCGTGCTGCCGCTGCCGCGCGGCCCCGAGCTCGGCGCGCTGCACCGCGCGTCGTTCCTCGCGTTCCTGCAGGGCAATCAAGACGCGAGCATGGCGACGAGCTGGGCCGCGCGCGCGCTCGATTGGGCCCTCGCGTTCCTGCCGAGCGCGCGCGCGCTGCTGGTCGCGCTCGTCGGCCTGCTGCTCGTGCTGCCGTGGGCGCTGCGCGGTTCGGTGCGCGCGCTCCTCCTCGCGCTGCTCGCGAGCGCGCTGCCGGTCGCGCTGCACCCGTTCCACCTCGATCGCTTCCTCGTGCCGCAGCTCGTGCTCGTCTGCGTGCTCGCCGCAATCGGACTTTCGCGCCTCGCGCCGCGCTCGCTCGGCGGCGCCGCGCTGGCGTTCGCGCTGCTCGCCGCGCTCGCGCTCGTCGCGCCGACCGCCGAGCACGGGCTCGTGCTGCGCGCGAGCGGGCTCGCGCAGGACGAGCCGGCCACGCGCGCCTACCAGCTCGACACGCTCGCCGAGGCCGCGTCGAGCGCGTCCGATCGGCGCCTGCGGACCGCGGGTGTCGAGCGCGCGGTGCACGATGCGCTGCTCGACGCGCTCGCGCGCGACGCCGGGCCGAACGCGCGCGTCGGTTGGCTCGGCGTGAACCCCGAGTTCCCGCCGGCGGCGATCCACCTCGGGCTCCTCGCGCGCGGCGGCAGCGCCGAGCGGTTCCGGCGCGATTCGGGGCGCACGCGGTCGGACGGGAAGTTCGACATGATCGTCACGCACGAGTTCGTCGATCCGGGTTGGAACGACGAGCAGATCCGCGGCTGGGCGCGCGGCTTCGACGTGGTGTGCGTGACGCAGCCGATGGATTGGAAGGGGCGCGCGGCGAAGGAGGTGCTCGCGCGCTATCGCGACGTGCTGTTGAAGGACGGCGAGTGGAAGGCGGCGCCGCTCGCGACGGTCGAGGTCGCGCGTGCCATGCGCGAGCCGCTCGGCGTGCAGCTCGTCGCGCTGCGGCGGAGCAAGTAGCGCGAGCTCAGCGTCGATCGACTAGTGCGGCCGCTCGACGAGTGGTTCCAGCACTCGGATCAGCGCAGGGATGTCTCCCTGCATCGTGTCCCACACGATGTCGAGGTTGACGTCGAAGTAAGCGTGAATCAGGCGATTGCGCAGTCCGACCATCTGGCGCCACGGGACCTCCGGATGCGCAGCTTTGAACTGGGCTGACACGGCGTTCGCCGCTTCGCCGATCACCTCGAGGAGGCGGATGATGCCCAACGTCTGCAGATCGTCTGGCGCAAGGTCGTCGCGCTTCCAACCCTGCGAGCTCGCGACGATGTTGCGCGCGGCGTCGAGCGCATGGCGAAGCGAAACCTGGTCGTCACGCTGCGACATACAGCGTTCGACTGTGGCGTACCACGTCGTCGCGGAAGTGGCGGCTGAGCTCCTGTGCAGTCCTCGCTTCGACTCGGCGCTCGCCGAAGAGATGCGACAGCTCCTGTTCGAGCTCGAAGATGCGGAAGTAACCGGGTGTACGTCCTGGTTCGAACTCGATCAGCACGTCGACGTCGCTGTTCGGCCCAAAATCGCTGCGCAGCACAGAGCCGAACAGCGCGAGCCGATGGACGCCGAAGCGTTGGCACACGGCTGCAAGTGCGTCGGCGCTCGGTGCGATCCGCTGCGGCACGTCCATGCTCATCAGGCTATTCAGTTGGTGCGGCCGTGCGAAGGGGGAGCACGTCCTGCGTGCGGGCGGCGCCGCCGCCCGGTGTAAGGTAATGCGCCCATGTCCGCGTCGCCGACCGACCCCGCACCGCGCCGCCGGCTCGGCTTCGACGCCATCGCCGGCCGCTGCCTGTTCGTCGTGCTCGCCGCGGCCCTGCTCTTCGAAGTCACCGTCCGCGTGATCGACTGGCGCGCCGGCCGCACGAGCGACTTCTGGCTCCCGCGCGGCAGCAAGCTCGCCCTCGTCGCGCCGCACCCGTTCCTCGGCTCCGCGCTGCAGCCCGGCTACGACCGCGCCGGCGACTTCCAGATCCACGTCAACTCACTCGGCATGCGCGGCGCCGAGATGTCCGCCGCGAAGCCCGCGAACACGTACCGCCTGCTCGCGACCGGCGGCTCGACGACCTTCTGCACCGGCGCGCGCTCCGACGCCGCGGCCTGGCCCGCGCAGCTCGGCGCGCTGCTTTCGCAGCTCGCGCCCGCGGGGAAGCAGTACGAGGTCGGCAACTGCGGCGTTTCGGGCTGGACCACCGTCGAGAACCTGATCGACCTCGAGCTGCGCCGCGTCGAGCTCGAGCCCGATGCGTGGCTGTTCTACGGCGCCGCGAACGACGCGCGGCCGGTGCAGTCGCGCGGGTTCAAGCCCGACTACACGCACGTGCGCCGCGCGTGGGTCGAGGACGAGCCGCGCGGGCTCGATCGCTTCCTGCTCGGCCGCTCGCACGCGTACGCGTGGCTCTCGCGCGGCCTCGATCCCGAGGTGCAGCAGGGCGCGCTCGCGAGCAAGCTGTTCGTCGAGAACTACAAGGACCTGCACATGCCGTCGGATCGCGGCGTGTTCCAGCCCGGCGTGCAGGCGTACCTGCGCAACGTCGAGCACATGCTCGTCGTGTGCAAGGCGCGCGGCATCGCGCCGCTGTTGTGCAGCTTCGCGACGTGCAAATCGAAGCTCAAGCCGAGCGACGAGCGCGTGCTCGAGACCGTCGCCGCGATGAACACGGGCCTCGCGGCGCTCGCGGGGCGCCACGACGTGCCGTTCCTCGACGTGGCCGCGCGCGTGTCCGATCGCGACGAGTGGTACGACGACTGGATGCACCACAACGACGAGGGCTGCCTGGCGCTGGCGCGCGCGATCGCGAAGGCGATCTCGGAGCGCCGGCTGTGCGGTCTGGGGGGCTAGCGCGGTGGCCGAGCGATCCGCAGCAGCCGCGGACCCGCTGTCGCGCTACGCGGCGGCGAGCGTCGACTGGCCGGCGGTGCGCGCGCTGTTCGCCGAGCACGTCGTGTCGGCGCTCGGGCGCCGCGCTCTGGCGGAGCTCGCGCCGCGGCCGGCCGCCGACGCGCGCGCGGCGCTCGCGCGCCTGGCCGAGCT
>SCVU01000586.1 GCA_004296785.1 Planctomycetota bacterium | reverse complement strand
GGCAGCGACGGCACGCTGCTCGTCTGCACCGGCGACGGCGCGCACTACGACTACCAGGACAACGGCGGCAGCGACGGCCCGGGCTTCGACGACTTCCCCCACCCGCAGACCGGTAAGCTCGGGCCGACGCCGAAACTCGAGGACTCGGGTTCGTTCCGCGCGCAGGACGTGCGCTCGCTCGCGGGCAAGGTGCTGCGCATCGATCCCGAGACCGGCGCGGGCCTGCCCTCGAATCCGTTCTGGAACGGCGATGCGCACAGCCACGCGAGCCGCGTGTGGGCGCTCGGACTGCGCAACCCGTTCCGCGCCGTGCGCGTCGACGGCACGGGCGCGCTCGATCCCGCCGCCGGCGATCCCGGCCAGCTGATCCTGAGCGAGGTCGGCTGGCTCGACTGGGAGGAGCTCAACTTCGTGCGCCGCGGCGACAACTTCGGTTGGCCGTGCCGCGAGGGCGCGCTCACGCACCCGGGCTACAGCGGATTCCAACCGCCGACGCACTCGTTCCCGATCTGCTCGGACGCGCCGACGGGCACGCTGCGCGAGCCGCTCCTGACGTGGCACCACGCCAATCCGTCGGGCGTCGCGCCGAGCGGCATCCACTTCGACGTCAACGGCAATCCCGCCAGCGGCTTCGCCGGCAACTGCGCGATCGCCGGCGCGATCGCGCGTGCGAGCACGTACCCGCCCGCGTACGCGGGGCGCCTGTTCTTCGCCGACTTCGGCCAGCGCTTCATCAAGACGCTGGAGTTCGACGCGCAGACCGGGCGCGCGTCGGCGGTCCACGACTTCGGCGGCACCCCCGATCCGATCGCCGACTTCGAGACGCACCCGCTGACGGGCGAAGTGTGGTTCCTGCGCTACAGCTCGCAGTACTCGCGGCTCGAGCGGCTGCACTACGGCGCGAACCTGACGCCGGTCGCGCTCGCGAGCGTCACGCCGAGCTACGGACCGCTGCCGCTGCGCGTCGTCGCGGACGCGAGCGCGTCCTTCGACCCCGAGCTCGAGGCGCTCTCGTTCGCGTGGGACTTCGGCGACGGCAGCGCGCTCGCGACCACGCCGGTCGCGACGCACGACTACCTGCAGCCCGGCGCGTACACGGTCGCGCTCGACGTGTCCGACAGCTTCGGCGCGCACGCGACGTGGAGCACGACCGTGCACGCGGGCAACGCACCGCCCGCGGTCGCGATCCTGCAGCCGCTGCAGGGCGCGCAGGTCGAGCCGCCGGTCACGCTCGTGCTGAAGGGCACGGCGAGCGACGTCGAGGACGGCGCGCTGGTCCGCCACTGGAGCGTCGACCTGCTGCACGGCAATCACCTGCACCCGGGCGTGTTCCACTCGACCGAGGACGAGCCCTCGTTCGCGATCACGTCGCACGGCGAGCCCGGCGAGTCGTACGCGTATCGGATCAACTTGTCCGCGACGGACAGCCAGGGCCTGACTTCCTCGGCGAGCGCGTGGGTCTACCCGCACGACGTCGTGCTCGATCCGAGCGGCGAGATGCAGCCGATCTCGCGGCTCGGCGAGCTGTTCCCGCCGCTGCCGCAGGGCGCCGGCAATCCCGACATCGAGGTGATCCGCGACACGATCACGCCGCCGGTCGGCACGACCACGCCGATCCGACAGTTCGACACGTCCCACGGCGGCGACCAGGGCCCCGACGACTGGATCGGCCTCGACGCCTACGTCGCTTTCGACGACGACGCGCGCTTCATCGGCCTGAAGTTCCAGGAGGGCGTGCACGCCGCCGACGGCGGCTGGTTCGAGAGCCTGTGGGTCGAGGTGCGCAACAACGGCGTGTGGACGAAGGCGCAGAACCTGCGCATCACGCCGCCGTACGCGTTCGCGCTCGCGCAGCAGCCCGGTTTCGACGGCGTGCCGTACGAGACCTACGAGCTGTGGTTCGACCCGCAGGACGGCGATGCGATCCGCCTGCGCGGCGCGCCGGGCGGCAGCAGCGGCTTCATCAGCTGCGCCGAGCTGCGCGCGCGGCTGCTCGCGC
>SCVU01000585.1 GCA_004296785.1 Planctomycetota bacterium | reverse complement strand
GCGCGTGCCCTGCCGCAGCTCGTGCGTGCTGCGCAACGGCGTCGACCTCGAGTTCTTCAAGCCGGCGCCCGAGCGCGCCGAGCCGGCGCACATCGTGTTCACCGGCGTGATGGACTACTTCCCGAACGTCGACGCGTGCGACCACTTCGCGCGCGAGGTCCTGCCGACCGTGCGGCGCGAGCACCCGCAGGCGCGCTTCTCGATCGTCGGCTCGCACCCGGTCGAGCGCGTGCGCGCGCTCGGCAACCTGCCGGGCGTCACGGTCACCGGCTTCGTGCACGACACGCGCGACTGGCTCGCGCGCGCGTCGCTCGCCGTCGCGCCGCTGCGCATCGCGCGCGGCATCCAGAACAAGGTGCTCGAGGCGTGCGCGATGGGTTTGCCGCTCGTCGGCAGCACGAGCGCGACGCAGGGCGTCGAGTGGAAGGGCCCGGCGGACGAGGCGCCGTTCGTCGTCGCCGACGGCGCGGTCGCCACCGCGGCGGCGGTGTGCGCGCTGTTGAAGGATCGCGCGGCGGCGGCGAAACTGGGCCGCTCGGCACGGGCCTTCGTCGAAGCGAACTACGCCTGGGATCGCTGCCTCGACGAGCTCGATCGGATCCTCGCGCGCTGCGCGCCGACGGCGTGAGCCGCGCGCGCTCCCGCACCTCGACCTCTTTCGTCTCGACCCCATGAGCCAGCCCGCACCGCACGAGCAAGTCGCCTCCACGTTCGATCGCTGGGCCGAGAACGGCCGCGACTCCGGCATGGAGACCGAGCACGCCGACGTCGTGCTGCAGGTCGTGGCGCTGATGGACGTGCGCCCCGGCCAGCGCATCCTCGACCTCGGCTGCGGCAACGGCTGGGGCACGCGGCTGCTCGCGCAGGCCGCGCCCGGCGCGACGGCGGTCGGCATCGACGTGTCGCCGGCGATGGTCGCGCGCGCGGAAGCCGCGCACACGAACACGATCCGCGCGCGCTACGAGGTCGGGCGCTTCGAGACGCTCGAGTTCCGCGACAAGAGCTTCGACCGCGCGTTCTCGGTGGAGGCGCTGTACTACGCGGTCGACCTCGAGCGCGCGCTGGCCGAGATCGCGCGCGTGCTGAAGGCCGGCGGTCGCGTCGACTTCGTGCTCGACTTCTATCGCGAGAGCCCCGCGACCGAGCAGTGGGTCGAGCTCGTCGGCCTGCCGATGCACTTCCTCTCGATCGACGAGTGGATCGCGCGCCTGGAGCGCGCGGGGTTCGGCACCGTGCGCGCGGAGCGCATCGTCGACCGCCGCGGACCCGGGCGCGGCAGCAGCGATCCGAGCGACGACCCGCACCTGTCCGAGGCGATGCATCGCTCGGGCAGCCTGTGGTTGTCGGCGCTGAAGTCGAGCTAGCGCGCTCGCCGCGCGAATCCCGCTTGCGCGCGTCCGTAGCGGCGCGGCTCGCTATCCTCGGATCGCCGCTTGGGAGCCTACTTCACTCTGCCGTGGGGCCTCGCCGCCCTCGTCGCCCTGCCGGCGATCGTGGCACTCCACCTGTTCCGGCGGCGCTTCCAGCCGCGCGTCGTCTCCGCGCTGTTCCTGTGGGCGCCCGATGACCACGTCGTCGTGTCGGGGCGCAAGCGCGAGCCGCTGCGCCAGTCGGTCTCGCTGTGGAGCGAGCTGCTCGCGGCCGCCTGCCTCGCGCTCGCGCTGGCCGGCCCGCGCTCGTGCGGCCGCGACGACGCGCGCCATCTCGTGGTCGTCCTCGACGGCTCGGCCTCGATGTCCGCCGCGCCGCGCGGCGAGAGCGCGGCCGCGCGCGCGCGCGCCGAGCTCGCGGACCGCATCCACGCGCTGCGCTCGTCCGACCGCGTCACGCTGATCGAGTCGGGACCGCTGCCGCGCACGCTCGCGGGTCCGAGCGCGCTGCCGGCGGAGGCGCTCGAGCGCCTCGCCGACTGGAACCCGCGCGCGGTGCAGCACGACTTCGCGTCGGCGTTCGCGCTCGCGCTGCAGCACGCGGACGACACGCGCGTGTGGTTCTACACCGACACGACGGCCGAGGTGCACGCCGAGCAGTCGGCGATTCCGGCGGCGGTCGAGGTGATCGCGCTCGGGCGGCCCGCGCAGAACGTCGCGATCGCGCAGGCGCAGCGCATCGCGAACGCCGACGCCGCGGGCGGCGCCGGGGGTCCCGAGCGCGCGCTGCTGTCGATCCGCTCGTTCGCGACCGAGGCGCGCAGCGTCGAGCTCGTGTTGGCCTCCGGCGCGCAGGAGCTCGCGCGACGCACGCTTGCGCTCGAGCCGGGCAAGAGCCAGCTGCTCGCGTTCGACGTCCCCGCCGGCGCGCCGCCGATCGAGGCGCGCCTGACGAGCGACGACTTCCCGTTCGACGATCGCGCGTACCTCGCGCCGCCGCCGGCGCGCGGGCTCGCGGTGCACGTCGAGCTCAGCGACGAGCAGCTCGCGCGCTTCGGACTGCGCGGCGCGGGTGAGTCGCGCTCGAGCGGGCTCGCCGCGCTGTTGCCGAACGCGCGCCCCGCCGACGATCTCGAGCGCGCGCACCTCGTCGTGTCGGCCGCGCGCGCGCCCGCCGCCGGCGCCGCGCTGCCGGAGCCGATCGGCGCGCCGACGGCGTGGAACATCGAGCTCGTCGAGCCGGCGGCCGCGACGAAGGCGTTCCTCGGTCCGTTCCTCGTCGATCGCGCCAGCGGCCTGTTCGAAGGCACGACGTGGCAGGGCGTGATCTGGAGCGCGGATCCGCAGCTCGCGCTGCCGGGCGCGCCGCTCGTCACCGCGGGCACGACTCCGCTGCTCGCGGTCGAAGACCTCGGCGCGCGGCGCGTGTTCCGACTGCAGCTCGACGCGGCGCGCTCGACGCTCGCGCGCTCGAGCGACTGGCCGGTGTGGCTGTCGAACGTCGCCGAGGCGCGCCGCGCCGAACTGCCGGGCGCCGAGCGCACGTCGCTGCGCGCGCGCGAGCGCTTCGTCTGGCGCGGCGACGCGCCCGCGACGTATCGCTTCGAATCGGGCGCGGAGTCGTTCGAGGTGCCCGCCGCCGAGACGCTCGAGTGCGAGGCGCCGGGCACGCCGGGATTCTGGAAGCTCTCGGTCGAAGGCCGCGAGCTCGCGACGCTGGGCGTCAGCTTCTCCGACCCGCGCGAGTCGGATCTCGCGCGCCTCGGCGGCGGCACGCGCGAGTCGAACGCGCCGCAGACGCGCGTGCGCGCCGACGCCGACTGGCCGGCGCTGCTGCTCGTCGCGCTCGCGCTCGGCGCGCTGCTGGTCGACTGGTGGTCGCTCGCGTCGGGCGTGCGGAGGCTGACGTGACGAAACTCTCCTGCGCGGCCGCGCCGAGGTGCCGTTGATGTTCGGCCTGCTGCATCCGGCGCTGCTGCTGCTGCTCGTGCCGGCGCTGTGGTGCTGCTGGCGCTTCCGCGACGGCACGACGGCGACGACCGTCGTGCGCGTCGTCGCGCTCGTGCTGCTCGCGCTCGCGCTGGCCGGCCTGTACCGCGACAGCGATTCGAAGGGGCGCGACGTGATCTTCGTCGTCGACCGCTCGCGCTCGATGCCGGCGGACGGCGACGCGCTCGCGCTCGAGCAGATCCGCCTCGCCGAGGACGCGCGCGCGGCCGGCGACCGCGTCGGCGTCGTCTCGTTCGGCCGCGCGCCGGCGCTGGAGCGCCTGCCGTCGGAGAGCGCGCGCTTCGGCGGCTTCGCGCGCGCGCTCGACCGCGAGGGCTCGGACGTCGGCGCGGCGATCGACCTCGCGCTCGAGGCGATCCCGCGCGAGCGGCCGGCCGCGATCGAAGTGCTGAGCGACGGCGAAGCGACCGGCGCGGCGACGCTGCCCGCCGCGCGGCGCGCGCTCGCGCGCGGCATCCCAGTGCACACGCGGACCGTCCGGCGCGCGGGGAGCGACAAGGCCGGGCTCTACGATCTCGAGCTGCCGCCGGAGGTCGCGCGCAACGAGCCGTTCCAGCTCACCGCGTGGGCGTGGGCGGACGAGCCGTGCGAGGCCGAGATCGCGCTCGAGCGCGAGGGCCGCGTGCTCGCGACGCGCAAGCTCGTGCTCGAGCCCGGCGCGAACCGCGTGCTGTTCCGCGACATCGCGACCGCGCTCGGCGCGGCCGAGTACCGCGCGGTGCTGCGCGTCGAAGGCGACGCGCTGCCCGACAACAACGCGGTCGTCGCGGGCACGCTCGCGCGCGGCGCGCCGATCGCGCTCGTCGTGAACCACGACGGCCGGCCCGACCTGTTGTCGACGGCGCTCGCGCGCTCCGGCATCGACGTGCGCGTGACGACGCCCGAGGAGGCGCCCGCGACGCGCCTGGCGTGGTCGAGCGTGCGCGCCGTCGTGCTCGAGAACGTCGCGGCCGATCGGTTCGGCCGCAAGCTCGACATCGTGCGCGAGCTCGTCGAGGAGCACGGCGCGGGCCTCTTGATGACCGGCGGCAAGGCTTCGTTCGCGCTGGGCGGCTACTACCTGTCGCCGCTCGATCGACTGTTGCCCGTCTCGATGGAGATGCGCAACGAGTGGCGCAAGCTCGGGATCGGCATCGCGTTCGCGCTCGACCGCTCGGGCTCGATGGCAGTCGAGGTCGCGCCCGGCGTGCCGAAGATGGATCTCGCGAACCAAGGCACGATCGCGGCGATCGAGCTGCTCGGCCCGCTCGACGACTGCGCGGTGATCGCGGTCGACTCGGCCGCGCACACGATCGTCGAGCTGACCACGGTCGACGACGCGGAGGCGCTGTGCCACGAGGTCAGCGGCATCGAGTCGATGGGCGGCGGCATCTACGTGCGCACTGCGCTCGAGGCGTGCGTCGACCAGCTCGAGAACTCCGACGCGCAGAACCGCCACATCGTGCTGTTCTGCGACGCGAACGACTCGGAGGAGCAGGACGGCGTCGTCGCGCGCTGCAAGGAGCTGCTCGAGATCGGCATCCGCACGAGCGTGATCGCGCTCGGCACCGAGGCCGATTCCGACTCGCAGTTCCTGAAGGACACCGCCGCGGCCGGCGAGGGCACGTGCACGTTCTGCTCGGATCCGTCCGATCTGCCGCGCGTGTTCGCGCAGGACACGATGAAGCTCGCGCGCTCGACGTTCGTCGACGCCGACACGACGGCGACGGCGAACGCGACGCTGCTCGGCCTGGGCGACTGGATGCCGACGACCGCGGCGCCGCTCGCCGGCTACAACCTGACCTGGCTGCGGCCGAAGGCCTCGGCGGGACTCGTCACGGTCGACGAGAACGCCGCGCCGGCCGTCGCGTGGCGCCACCTCGGCGCCGGGCGCAGCGCCGCGATCACCGCGCAGATCGGCGGCGAGTTCGGGCGCGAGTTCGCGAGCTGGGACGGCTTCGCACCGCTGTCGGTGTCGCTCGCGCGCTGGCTGTGCGGCCGCGACGAGCTGCCGGGTACGTACGTGTCGGCGCGCCGCGAGGCCGGCGAGGCGCTCGTGCAGCTCGAGCTCGACCCGACCGTCGCGGGCGCGCCGGATCCGGCGGGACTGCGCGTGCGGCTGCGCTCGCCATCGGGGCGGCTGGTCGCCGAGACGCCGCTCGATCGCACCGGCGAGACCTCGTTCGTCACGCGCGTGCCGCTCGGCGAGCAGGGCGTGCACGTCGGCGAGGTCGTCTTCGGCGACGGACAGGTCGTGCCGCTGCCGCCGGTCTCGCTCCCCTACTCGCCCGAGCTCGAGCGCATCGGCGACTCGCAGCGCGGCCTGCGGCTGATGGAGCGCGTCGCGCGCGAGTCGGGCGGCGAGACGAATCCGATCGCGGCGGATCTGTTCGCGGGCGAGCGCATCGGCCGCGCGTGGTCGCCGCTCGGGTCTTGGCTCGCGCTCGCGGCGCTGTGCGTCGTGCTCATCGAGATCGCGTTCCGCCGGCTGCAGCTGTGGGGCTGGCTCGCGGCGTTCGCGGCGCGGCCGATGCGCGCGCTGCGCCGCGAGCGCGCGGTCGACGCGATCCCAGAACCGGCCGCGACCGTCACCGCGGGCCCGACGCCGGTCGCGGCCGCCGCGCGTTCGCGCGAGGCGCCGGCGGCCGCGCCCGAACCGCCGGCGCAGTCGCCAGTGACCGGCGATCTGTCCGACGCGCTCGCGCAGGCTCGCGCGCGCGCGCAGCGCGGTCAGAAGCGCTGACTCAGCGCGGCACCAATACGCCGGTCGGCACGAGCCGCGCGCTGCACTGCGCCTCGAGGTCGCCGACTGCGACGAGCGAGAGCTGCGTCGCCGCGAGGCGCGAACACTCGTCGGCGAGCTCGCGGTTGAGGCGCGCGAGCCGCTGCAGGTAGCGCTTGCGCGCCGCGGCGTCGACGACGAGGTCGAGCCCTTCGCGCGTCTCCGCGTCGGTCAACCGCAGCGCGTCGCCGCTCGCGGGATCGGAGTCGAACGTGCTCAGCACCTGCACGCACGCGAGGCCGCCGGCGCGCGCGGCGAGCGAGCGCAGCCGCGCGCCGAGCTCGGCGCGCACGAAGAAGTCCGAAATCGCGATGCGCAGCGCGCCCGGTCGCAGCAGCGTCTCGACCTCGCGCGACAGCGAGGTTCGCGCGTCGAACTCGATGCCGTGCGCGAGGAAGCGATCGATCGGGATCGACTCCGGCCGCTCGGAGGCGACGAGCAGCGCCGCCTGCAGCCCCGCGCCCTGCGCGGCGAGCGCGAGCAGCGCGGCGAGATCGACGGCGAGCTGCGCCTTGTCCGGATCCGTCGCCATCGAGCTCGAGCCGTCGAGCACGAGCTCGACGCGCGGCGCGATCTCGTCGCGGTACAGGCGCACGAGCACCTGGTCGGTGCGGCCGAGCGCGCGCCAGTCGATGCGCCGCACGTCGTCGCCGACGCGCCACGCGCGGCGGTCTTCGAACTCGAGCGAGCCGCCGGTCGAGCGGCCGAGCTGCTCGCCGATCGGCCCGCGCCGCGCGCCGACGAGGCCGAGCGCGTAGCGCTGCGACAGCGCGAGCGCGCTAGGACGCGGCGCGGGCATCGCTCGCGACTCCTTCCGCGATCGGGCGCACGTTGGCGTCGCCCGCGGCGCGCCGCGCTGCGGACGCGGCGCCGACCTCGCGCAGTGCGGCGGCGAACGTGCGCACGTGGAACAGCAGCGACGCGAGCGCGGCGAGCACGACGAGGCTCGAGCCCGCGATCGCGCTCGAGCTGCCGTCCTCGAGCTCGCTGACCAGCCAGGCCGGATTCCCGAAGTGCTCGCCGTCCTGGAGATCGCGGTCGTCGACCGCGAGCCCGACGAAGATCGGCACGACGACGACGAGGAGCGCGACGATCGTCGGCAGCAGGACCGACAGGCCGCGCAACCGCGTCGGCACGTAGTGCGCGATGCGCCGGCTGAGCGCGAGCACGAGCCACAGCCAGCTCAGCCAGACGAGGAACGCGAACGGCCCGGTGTCGTGGTTCTCGATCTGTGCGAGGCCCATCGTGCCGTCGAGCAGGATGCCGAACGGCCCGCAGACCAACAGCGTCCATGCGTTCCCGGCGTCGAAGCGGATCGACGACGCGTGCGTGAAGAACGTGATCAGGTAGTACGCGAACACGAGCGCGAAGCCGAGCGCGACGAGCAACATCCCGCGCGCGCCGCCCGGCAGGAACGGCGCCGCGAGCCGCGCCGCGAGCGCGGAGCGCGGCACTTCGAGCCTCACGCGGCGACCGAGCGCGTCGCGCTCGGTCACGAGCGAGCTCGAAAGCAGCGCGCCGAGCGCGACCAGCGACATCGAGCCGTAGGTCAGCGGCTCGTGGCCGTAGCCGAACTGGGCCATCATCGCGTGCAGCCACGCGAACGCGGCGAGCACCACGCCCGCGACGACGATCCGCAGCCCGCTCGAGCGATTCTCCTCCTCGTGCGCCAAGCGCGCGGCCGCGACCTCGATGCCGAGGAACAGCACCGCGACGCACGCCGCGGCGAGCAGCGTGCAGATCATCAGAGCGTCGCGGCCGCGCATGCCGCGGAACAAGAGCTCGTTGCCCAGGCCCTCGTAGAGTCCGATCGAGGTGAACACCGCGGCGAGCGCGAACGCCGCCTGGAGCAGGCCGCGCACGATGCGCAGCCGCGACAGGCCCGCGAGCGCGATCCCGACCGCGCTGTACGCGGCGCACAGGAACGCGATGGCGCCGACGAGCACGCCGATCTGGATCACGCCGACGCCGCGCATCAGGAATGCCAGCACGAGCGCGGGCGTCAGCGCGCACAAGTGCAGCGCGGCCTGCAGCAGCGCGCCGAACAGCTTGCCGAGCACGATGCGCCGCGGGCGCAGGTTCGTCATC
>SCVU01000584.1 GCA_004296785.1 Planctomycetota bacterium | reverse complement strand
GCGGTGAGCGCGAGCACCGCGCCGAGGATCAGGCCGCTGCCGAGCGGCGAGCCGCGCAACGTCGAACTGCGGGGACGGAAGGCGACCAACGACGGGAGGAAGCGCTTCATGATCGCGTGGGAGTGCCGGGGTTCGTGCTAACGGACGGTGGAGTGACGACCGCGCTGTGCAGCAGCGGCGCGCGGCCGCGACGGGGGACTGGGGAGTGGATGGAGGTGCGCACGAACCACGCTGCTGCGCCACCGACCGCGCCGCGCCGCTCGGCGAGCGACGGGCGACTCCGAAAGCAGGGAATCAGCGCGGCCCGCGGGCCGGCGCCGATCCCCGTTCCGCGGGGACGATGGCGGGCAGGAAACGACTGACGAAACGCCCCTCGCGTGCTCCAGGAGCACGCGCGAGGCCGCCGCGGATGCACCCTCGCGAGCCGGCTGGGACCGGTCCGCGCGGGCCTGGGCAGCCGGCGATCCGGCGTTGCCTAGCGATGCGGCGGGGGATTGTTTCATCGAGTCCAAACTCGGTCAAGGAAACGCGGTCGTTCGGGAGCGCGAGCGCTCGTCCGACACGTGCTTCACCTCGCAATGCGCGCGTCGAAGGGGGATCCGCCGCGCGATTCGCGCCCCCGGAGCGCAAACCGCGTGCCGCTGGTCGCCGCGCGGCTGCTGGGAGAAAGTCTACCACTTCAGAGGCGGTAGCTCGCCCTTTGAAGGCCATTTCAGCCCCCTAGCGCTGCGCGAGCCGCGCGCCGCGACGCGCTGCGGCGCGTGGACCGAGCACCCGCGATGAGCCCGCCGTGCGAATCCGCTCTACGCGCGGTCCGGCGCGCGGCCGGCTACGGAACGACCGCGCCGCGCGGCACGGCGAAGCCATGCGCGGTCGCCGTCGCGAGGTCGCGGAAGAACACGAGGTGCTCCGGGCGGATCTTGCGCGCCGACGGCGCGTCTGCTGCGTGCACGACCCGGGTCGTCGAGCACCCGACGAACGGCACCGCGAGCGCACGACTGCAGAACGCGCAGCTCGCGCGCAGCGGAATGCGCGACGCGAGCCGGAACGCCGGCTGGATGTGCCGCTTCTCCGTGTTCGAGATGCAGCGCTCGTTCGCGCACGGATTGTCGCCCTCGGGGACCCGGTACGACTGTTGGATCGCGCGCGCCCCCTCGAGCTTGAGGTCGGCGCGGCCGAGCAGCGCCGCCAACAACGCCATGCGCATCGGCACGCCGCGCGACGCCTGCTTGAAGTAGATGCTGCGCGGATCGGAATCGAGGTCGGCGCTGATCTCGTCGCGCCGCGGCAGCGGGTGCATGACGACCGCGTGCTTGAGCGGCTCGGCGGCCATCGCCTTCGTGTTCATCTGCACGAACGGCGCGACGTTGTCCCCTTCCTTGAAGCGCTCGGTCTGCGGCCGCGTCATGTACAGCGCGTCGACGCGATCGACGGTCAGCCCGCTCGCCTCGGTGAACAGCGACAGCTGGTGCGGCCCCTTCGGCGTGATGTACGCGGCGTCCGAGCTCGACGCGATCTCGCCCAGGCGCGTGACGTCGGCGCGCACCGGCTCGGCGCCGTATTCCTCGCGCAGCCGCTGCACGACGTAGTCGGGCAGCTCGAGCCCCGGGTGAGGGACGCACACGACGTTCGCGCCGAAGCGCGCGAGCGCATAGATGAACGAGTGGATCGTGCGGCTGTAGCGCAGGTCGCCGGCGAGCACGACGTCGAGCCCCTCGATGCGCCCCTTCTCGATCCACAGCGTGTACAGGTCGCACAGCGTCTGGGTCGGGTGCTCGTGCGCGCCGTCGCCGGCGTTGATGACCGGCACCGACGAGACCTGCGCGGCGAGCGCGGCCGCGCCCTCGCCCGGGTGGCGCAGCACGATCAGATCGGCGTAGCCGCCGCTGACGACGCGCACGGTGTCGGCCAGCGATTCGCCCTTGCTCGCGCTGGAAACGCTCATGTCGGCCGCCGAGATCACGCCGCCGCCCAGGCGCAGCATCGCGGACTCGAAGCTCAGCCGCGTGCGCGTCGAGGCCTCGTAGAACAGGCTCGCGGTGATCAGGCCGCGGCAGGTGTCGGCCGAGCCGGCCAGTTGCTCCGAAAACTGCTTCGCCCGCGCGAACAGCCGCTGCATGTCGTCGAGGGAGAGGTCGTCGATGG
>SCVU01000583.1 GCA_004296785.1 Planctomycetota bacterium | reverse complement strand
GGACCTCGGCACCTGCAAGAAGATCGTCATCACGAGCGAGAACACGACGATCGTCGGCGGCAACGGCTCGAAGACCGCGCTCGAGCAGCGCGTCGCGGCGATCCGCGGCGAGATCGAGATCACGACGTCGGACTACGACCGCGAGAAGCTGCAGGAGCGCCTCGCCAAGCTCACCGGCGGCATCGCGCAGATCAACGTCGGCGGCGCGACCGAGACCGAGGTCAAGGAGCGCAAGGCGCTGATCGAGGACGCGCTGCACGCGACGCGCGCGGCGATCGAGGAAGGCATCCTGCCGGGCGGCGGCGTCGCGCTGCTGCGCGCGCGCGAGGTGCTGAAGACGCTGCGCAAGAGCGACGACGTCGACTACAACCTCGGCCTCGACATCCTGCACGCCGCGCTCGAGCGCCCGTGCGAGATGATCGCGGAGAACGCCGGCCACGACGGCAAGGTCGTGATCAACCGCATCCTGCGCGAGTCGAAGGCGCAGCACGGCTTCGACGCGCTGAAGGGCGTCTACTGCGACATGCTGAAGGCCGGGATCGTCGATCCCGCCAAGGTGACGAAGGCCGCGCTGCAGAACGCGGTCAGCGTCGCGGGACTCCTGCTGACGACGGACGCGCTGATCGTCACGAAGAAGGAGAAGAAGAAGGCGCCGGCCGGCGGACCCGGCGGCGGCATGGACGACGAGATGGGCGGAGGGATGGACTTCTAGCCCCGCGACGACGCGACGCACGCCAACTCCCTCAGCACTCCCCCACACCCAGAACACACGAAGACCACTCCATGGCCAAGCAAATCATGTTCGACGAGACCGCGCGCGCGAAGATGCGCGCCGGCATCGAGAAGCTCGCGAAGACCGTGCGCGTGACGCTCGGGCCCGCGGGCCGCAACGTCGTGCTCCAGAAGACGATCGGTTCGCCGTCGGTGACCAAGGACGGCGTCACGGTCGCGAAGGAGATCGAGCTCCCCGATCCGTTCGAGAACATGGGCGCGAAGCTCGTGCTCGAGGTCTCGAAGAAGACCAACGACGTCGCCGGCGACGGCACGACGACCGCGACGGTGCTCGCCAGCGCGATCTACGAGGAAGGCCTGAAGTTCCTCTCGGCGGGCGTCAACCCCGTCGCGCTGCGCACGGGCATCGAGAAGGCCGTCGAGTGCGCGGTCGAGAGCATCCAAGCGCAGGCGCGCAAGATCAAGACGCGCGAAGAGAAGGCCTCCGTCGCCGCGATCTCCGCGAACAACGACAAGCGCGTCGGCAACCTGCTCGCCGAGGCCTTCGAGAAGGTCGGCGACGAAGGCGTGATCACGATCGAGGAGGGCACCGGCCGCGAGACCGAGCTCGACGTCGTCGAGGGCATGGAGTTCGACAAGGGCTACGTGTCGCCGTACTTCGCGACCGACGCGGCCAAGCTCACCGCCGAGCTGTCCGACTGCTACATCCTGATCCACGAGAAGAAGCTCTCGAACGCGCGCGAGCTGATCCCCGTGCTCGAACAGATCGCGCAGACCGGCCGTCCGCTGCTGATCATCGCTGAGGACGTCGAAGCCGAAGCGCTCGCGACGCTCGTGATCAACAAGCTGCGCGGCATCCTCAACGTCTGCGCGGTCAAGGCGCCGGGCTTCGGCGATCGCCGCAAGGCGTACCTCGGCGACATCGCGTGCCTGACCGGCGGCACGGCGATCACCGAGGAGCTCGGCCTGACGCTCGAGAAGGTCACGCTGTCGATGCTCGGCCAGGCCAAGAAGGTGCGCGTCGCGAAGGAGTCGACCACGCTCGTCTCCGGCGCCGGCGCGAAGAAGAACGTCGAGGAGCGCTGCGCGCAGATCAAGAAGCAGATCGAGACCTCGACCTCCGACTACGACAAGGAGAAGCTGCAGGAGCGCCTGGCGAAGCTGCAGGGCGGCGTCGCGCTGATCCGCCTGGGCGCGGACACGGAAGCCGAGATGAAGGCGCTGAAGTACCTGGTCGAGGACGCGCTCAACGCGACGCGCGCCGCGATCCAGGAAGGCGTCGTCGCCGGCGGCGGCACCGCGCTGTTGCGCGCGTCCGAGGCCGTCGCGAAGCTCGAGCTCCCGGGCGACCAGCGCTTCGGCGCGCAGATCGTCGAGAAGGCGCTGACGGCGCCGATGCGCCAGATCGCCGAGAACGCGGGCGAGGACGGCGCCGTCGTCGTCGAGACCGTGCGCGAGCAGGGCAAGAGCATGGGCTTCAACTCGCTGACGCTCGAGTACGTCGACATGTTCAAGTCCGGCATCATCGATCCGGCCAAGGTCGTGCGCTGCGCGCTGCAGAACGCCGCGTCGATCTCGGGCCTCTTGCTCACCACCGATTCGCTGGTGACCGAGCTCAAGGACGAGAAGCCGCGCATCGAAGGCAGCATCGCGTAGCGCGACCGCGCGCTCGAACGAGCGGCGCTTCCTTCGGCACGCGTGCCCGGGGGAAGCGCCGCTCGCACGCTCCACGCTCCACGCTCCACGCTCCACGCTCCGATCCCTCCACCGCAGACGCTCCGAACCCGATGGCCGACAAGCGCGACTTCTACGAGGTTCTCGGCGTCGCTCGCAACGCGGACGAGGACGAGATCAAGAAGGCCTACCGCCAGGCCGCGCTCAAGCACCACCCCGATCGCAACAAGGGCGACAAGGAGGCCGAGCGCAAGTTCAAGGAGGCCGCAGAGGCCTACGAGGTGCTGCACGACGCCGAGAAGCGCGCGGCCTACGACCGCTTCGGGCACCAGGCCTTCGCGGGCGCGAGCGGCGGCGCGGGCCCGCAGTTCACGAACGTCGAGGACATCTTCTCCGCGTTCTCCGACGTGTTCGGCGACGGGATGTTCGGCGGGATGTTCGGCGGCCGCCAGCGCGGACCGCGCAAGGGCCGCGACCTGAAGATCCAGCTCGAGCTCACGCTCGAAGAGATCGACACCGGCGTGCGGCGCAAGATCGCGCTGCGGCGCCAGGAAGCGTGCAAGACCTGCTCGGGCAGCGGCGCGAAGCCCGGCACGAAGGCCGCGACGTGCACGACGTGCGCGGGTCGCGGGCAGGTGCACCGCAGCCAGGGCTTCTTCACGATGGCGACGCCGTGTCCGCGCTGTCGCGGCACCGGCAGCGTGATCGAATCGCCGTGCGCGACGTGCAAGGGCGTCGGCAGCGAGTCGCGCAGCGCCGACGTCGAACTCGAGATCCCGGCCGGCGTCGAGGACGGCATGCGGCTGCGCGTCAACGGCGTCGGCGACGCGGGCGATCCGGGCGCGCCGGCCGGCGACCTGTACGTCGTGATCTCCGAGAAGGAGCACCGCGTGTTCCAGCGCAGCAGCTCCGACCTGCTGACCGAGATCCCGTTCTCGTTCGGACAGCTCGCGCTCGGCGACAAGGTCGAGGTGCCGACGCTGCGCGGACGCGCGGAGATGCAGATCCCCGCGGGCACGCAGAGCGGCAAGGTGTTCCGCCTGCGCGGCCAGGGGCTGCCGCACCTCGACAGCCGCGGCCGCGGCGATCAGCTCGTGCGCGTGTTCATCGACGTGCCGAGCAAGCTCACCGACCGCCAGAAGGAGCTGTTGCGCGAGTTCGAGCGCATCGAGCTCGAGAAGAGCGGCAAGAAGACGTTCTTCGAGCGCGTCGTCGAGCGCTTCAAGTGAGTCACTCCACAGCCCACACACAGCGATGAACTCGACCGATTCCCCGCAGGCCGGCCCGACGGCCGACGGCCCCGCGACCCCGGCGGAGCAACTCGACTTGACTCGCGCGCTGCGCGAGCGCGACGAGTTCCTCGCGCAGTGGAAGCGCGCGCAGGCCGACTACCAGAACCTGAAGCGCCGCGCGGCGGCCGATCTCGACGCGCAGCTGCGCCACGACAAGAAGCGGCTGCTGTCCGACCTGCTGCTCGTGCTCGACGCGCTGCAGATGGCGCTCGCGGCGCCGGCCGCGAGCAACGACGCGCAGGCGCTCGCCGCGGGCGTCAAGCTCACGCAGGACCAGCTGCTCGCCGCGCTCGACAAGGAAGAGCTGCGCGCGATCCCCGAGCAGGAGCGCTTCGATCCCGCGCTGCACGAGGCCGTCGCGCAGACGCCCGACGCCGCCGGCGCGGGCCGCGTGCTGCAGACGCTGCGGCGCGGTTACACGTGGAAGGGCGCGGTGCTGCGCGCGGCGCAGGTCCGCGTCTCGTGCGCCGAGGCCGACGAACCGATACAGGACTGAGCATGCCGACCTACGACTACGCCTGCCGCGGCTGCGGCCACTCGCTCGAGATCTTCCACTCGATGAAGGAGGCGCCGAAGAAGAAGTGTCCGAAGTGCGGCAAGAACAAGCTCGAGCGCCAGATCGGCGGCGGCGCGGGCGTGATCTTCAAGGGCTCGGGCTTCTACTCGACCGACTACCGGTCGGAGTCGTACAAGGCCGGCGAGAAGTCGGCGTCGACGGCGTCGACGGCGCCGAGCGCGCCGAGCGCCGGCGCAGACTGCGCCGGTCCGTGTGCGGGCGGCAGCGGCGCGTGCAAGAACGAGCCGTCGAAGAACTGAGCCTGCGCACCTGAGTCGGCGCAACGGATCGCGCTGCGCCGCGCACGCCACTAAGCTCGCGCCGTGGATTTCCTGCTCGAGTGCATCGGGTTCCCGCCCGACAGCGACCTCGCGGAGCTCGGCGCGCGCGTCGAGCGCGACGGCGAGTCCGTCGCGTGGCGCGATCCCGACGGGTTGCACCGGCGACTGCAGCTCGCGGAAGGACTCGAGCTGCGGCTCGACCGCGACGAGGAGCAGAGCGCACCCGCGCTGTGGCCGTACTTCCAGTCGCCGCACCGGCTGCGCGTCGCGCTCGAGAGCCTCGAGCGCGTGCCCGACCAGCCGTACGACGCGCTGCTGCGCGGCGACGCGAATCCGGCGCCGCCGACGCACCCGGAGCTCGCCGGCGAGAGCTGGCCGCTGGCGTGCTATCTGACCGACGCGCGGCGCTTCGACCGGCCGCTGCCGGCGCGCCACGTGATCGCGGTTTCGATCGCGGGCTTCGCGCTCGACGTCGCGTGGATCGGCGCGGACCGCGACGCGCCGACGGCGGGCGCGCTCGCGCGGCCGCACGGCGCGCTGCTGCATCCGCTCGGCCGCGCGCAGGATCCCGGCGGCTGCATGGATCTGTCGCTGCGCATCGACGCGGTGCGGCACCTGTCGAATCCGCTGACCGGCCTCGCGTTCGATCTGCTCGAGTGCGACGCACCGGGCCGGCCGCTGCAGCTGTTCGTCAGCCGCTGGCAGCTCGAAGAGGACGAGCTGCCCGCGCCGCGGCCGGGCATGCGCATCGACGGCGTGTTCGTGTTCACCGGCCGCGTCGCCGGCGGGCTGCCGGCGACGCGCGTCGCGCGCGCGCACTTCGGCTGAGCGCGCGCGCACGTCGGCGGCGCGCGCACGCGCCTCGGTTCAGCGCGCGCGCTCCTTCGACGGCGCCAGCGGGTCGGCCTCGACGCGCGCGCTGACGACGGCGCGCAGCGGCGCCGGATCGGCGGCGCGCCACGCCCACACCTGCAGCTCGAGCTCGCCGACGCGCTCGACGCTGCGCTCGATCGACGCGTCGCGCAGCGCAGCGACCGCATCCGCGAACTGCTGCGCGTCCGCGGCGCTGTCCCACACCGTGTGCAGCACGAGCGCGGAGCCGCCCGCGCGTTCGAACACCGCGACGCGATCGCCGTCCCAGCCTTCGGCCGCGGCGTTCGTGAAGCGCGGCTGCGCGAGCAGCGCGACGCTCAGGCGCTGCCGCGACGCGCGCGGCACCGCGGCGATCGCGAGCCCGAGCTCGCCGAGCGTGTCCTCGCCGGTCTGCGTCCAGCCCTCCGGCAGCGCGCCGAACGCGAAGCGCACGCGCCGCGGCTCGTCGCGCCGCGCGTCGCTCCAGTACTTCTCCGGGTGCAGTACCTGTTCGGTCGAGCGCGGCGGCGCGCGGAACGCGCGCTCGATGTCCGCCGCGGTCACGAGACCCACGGCGCTCGCGCGCGCCGCGCTCGGCTGCGCGAGGAAGGCCTGGCCCTGCGCGTACGAGTGCAACAGCGGCTTCCACACGGCCTCCGGCGCGCGATCGAGCCCGTCCATCGACTGCGCGGCCGCGAGGTCCTCGCGCTTCAGGCGTCCCGCGGCTTCCTCGCGCGTCTGCCACTGCTGCATCAACGCATTGGCACTGCCCTCGATCACCGCGTGCGCCGCGGCGCGCGCGTCGCCGCCGTCGGCGCGCTGCAGCAGCGCGTCGATGTCGTAGAGCTGATCGTCGAGCGCGTGCGTCAGCTCGTGCGAGAGGATCGTGCGCGCGATCGCGCGCGGCGCGCTGCTCATCAGGTAGAACCGATCGCGTTCGGGCGCGTAGAAGCCGCTGACCTGCTTCTGCATCAGCTCGAGCTCGACCGCCGCGAGATCGACGCCCGGATCGAGCGCGCCGAGCAGCTCGAGCGCGAGCTGCGTCGTGCGCAGCTGTGCCGGCGTCGAGAACGCGCGCTCGCGCTCCGCCGCGTACGCGAGGAACGCGGGCTTGTCGGCCAGCGAGACCGGCACCGGCGCCGCGAACTTCTGCCCGCGCAGCTCCTCGATCTGCGCTCGAATCTCCTCCGCCATCCGCTCGACCTCCGGCTGCGTGAGCTCCGCCGTCGTCGCGGTGGTCGGTTGTTGGGCGAGCGCGAGCAGTGCGGCGAGCGGGAGCGGCATCCGCTCAATCTCGAACGCGCGCGGGTCTCGCGCAAGTCGGCGCCGGCGGGTACAAGGGCGTTTCGAGCAAGCATCCGATGAGCGCCGCATCCCCGAGCACACCCACCGCAGCGACACTTCCCCCGATCGGCCCCGTCGATCTCGCCTCCGAGCGCGCCGAACTCGGCTCCGCGCTCGACGATGCCGTGCGGCGCGTGCTCGCCAGCGGTCAGTTCGTGCTCGGGCCCGAGGTCGAGCGCTTCGAGAAGGCGTTCGCCGCGTACCAGGGCTGCGCGCACGGCATCGGGCTCGCGTCGGGCACCGACGCGCTGGCGCTCGCGCTGCCCGCGCTGGGCGTGAAGCCCGGCGACCACGTCGTGACTTCGCCGTTCACGTTCTTCGCTTCGGCGGGATCGATCGCGTGGATGGACTGCGTGCCGCGCTTCGCCGACGTCGA
>SCVU01000582.1 GCA_004296785.1 Planctomycetota bacterium | reverse complement strand
GGCACCCACGACAGCACGGTCGCGAGCGTGCCGTTCGGGTCCTTCGGGATGAACATCATCGTCAGGACCGGGACCATCATCACCATCACGACGGGTCCCATGAAGTTCTGCGCGTCCTTCAGCGTGTTGCACATCGCGCCGATCGCGAGGAACACGCTCGCGTACAACAGGTACGCCATCGTGAAGTAGATCGCGAACGCGCCGATGAACTGCGGCGTGAAGATCACCGTGAAGATCATGCGCGCGACGCTGTCGACCTCGGGCCCGAAGGACAGGCGCAAGACGATCGCCCCGGTCGTGAACCACGACGCGAACATCGTGAATCCGACGCCGGCGATGCCGACGAGCTTGCCCGTCATCAGCTCGGTCGAGGTCACCGAGGACAGCAGCACCTCGACGATGCGGTTGCTCTTCTCCTCGACCGTGTTGTTCAGCAGCATCTGCGCGACGGTCATGATCCCGACGAACAGCAGGTAGACGAACCCGGCGGGCGCCCACTGGCGGATGCGGTCCTCCGTCTTGACCTCCTGATCGCCCTCGGCCTTCTTCGGGTTCTTCGCCTCGACCTTGACCTCGATGTCGGAGATGCGCTTGACCTCGTCGGGCTGCATCCCCTTCGCGACGAACTCGCGCCGGCGCAGCTCGCGCTCGAGACCGGCCTCGACCTCGTCCTTCAGATCGTCGTCGGCGAGGTTGATGCTCCAGAACTCGGCGCCGGCCTTCCGCTTCGCGAAGTCCTCGGGCAGCGTGACGAGCGCGAACAGCTCCGACGGCTTGCCGGCGACGTCGAGCTTCTTGTCGCCGACGAGGTACGGCCTGAGCGCGGCCTTGAGCCCGTCGGCGTCGAGGTTCGCGGCCTCGGAGGGCAGCGGCACCTCGACCCAGCGCGCCTTCGGCTCGACGAACGGCTTGCGCTTCGCCTCCGGCAGCGCGAGCGTCTTGTCCATCCACTTCTTCTTCTCGATCTCGACGCGCCGCGCCTCCTGCATGCCGACGTGCGCGCGCACGACCTCGCCGAGGTCGTTGCTGCGATCGACGACGACGTAGTAGCGCGTCGGCGTCGCCTTGTCGGCGAGGAACTGCGGCACGCGGATGCCGGCCCACAGCATCAGCGGGAAGAACAGGAGCCCGATGATGAAGCCCTTCGTGCGCACGTTCTCGCCGTACTCGCGTCCGGCGACGAGCAGCACGTACTTCCAGAACGATCCGGCGCGTTGTTGCGTGCTCATGCCAGCATCTCCGCCGCGTCCTTCGCGCCGACGCGATCGAAGAACAGTTCGCGCAGCCCGGGCTCGCGCTTGTCGAACGAGCGCACCTCGATGCCGGCGCGCACGAACGCGCCGAGGATGCCGTCCGCGCTCGCGCCCGGCGCGAGGCCGACGACGTAGACGCCGTCGGCGCGGCTGGACTCGACGTTCGCGACGCCGGGCACGCCGCGCAGCACCTCCTGCGCCGCGCCCGTGCCGATCAGGATCCGCGTCGGCAGCGCCGCGCGCGCCTGCGCCAGCGAGCCGTCGAACACCTTCTTGCCGCGCGCGACCATCGCGATCCGATCGCACAGCCGCTCGGCGTGTTCCATCACGTGCGTCGAGAAGATGATCGTCGCGCCGTCCTTCGACATGTCGGCGATCACCTGCTCCATCACCTGCTGGTTGACCGGGTCGAGGCCGCTGAAAGGCTCGTCGAGGATCACGAACTCCGGCCGGTGCGCGATCGACGCGAGCACCTGGACCTTCTGGCCCATGCCTTTCGACATCGCCTCGCACTTGCGGTCCTTGAACTCGCCGAGGCCGTAGCGGTCGAGCAGCTCCGTCGCGCGCCCCTTCGCGTCGCGCGCGGTCATGCCCTTGAGCTCGGCGAAGTAGGCGACGAGATCGCGCGCCTTCATCTTCTTGTACAGCCCCTTCTCCTCGGGCAGGTAACCGATGCGGTGGCGCACGTCGAGCGCGCTCGCCGCGCCGAGCACCTCGATCGTCCCGCCGCTCGGCTCGTAGATCCCGAGCACCATGCGGATCGTCGTCGTCTTGCCCGCGCCGTTGGGCCCGAGGAAGCCGAGCACGCAGCCGCGCGGCACGTCGAGGTCGAGCTGGTCCACGGCCAGGAAGTCGCCGTAGCGCTTCGTCAGGCCACGCAGTCGAAGCACGCAATCGTTCATGGCAATCGGGCGCCGATGCTAGTGCGGCGCGCGCCCGAATGCCCGTGCCAAGAAATGGTTCGCCGCTATGCTCAGGAGCGGCATGGCCGGCAGCGCGCTTCTTTGCACTCTCCAGACGGCGCTGCCGAACGCGGGCGCCGGGCTGGGCGGCCTCGCGGCGCAGGCGATCGGCGCGGCCGCGCTCGGCCTCGTGTTCGCCGCGCTGGCCTGGCAGCCGATGGCGGTGCGCGGCGCGCGCGCGTGGGCCGCGGCGCACGCGCTGTTCGCGTGCGCGGCGCTCGCGCTCGTGCTGCGCCTCGCGCTGTGGCCGGCCGAGGTGCCGCTGTCGTGGGAGTACGAGAACACGCCGGCGGTGCGCGCGCTGTACGCCGTCCACGTCGCCGCGCGCGTCGCCGGATTGTTCCTCCTGTTCGCCGGCATCCGCTCGCACGCGCGCGCGCCGCTCAGCGGCCGCGTGCTCGCGCTCGGCGTCGCCACCGCCGCGCTGCTCGGCGCCGCGAGCCGCTGGTTCGCGCTCGATCTCAGCGGCGCGATCGCGCTCGAGGCGCCGCTGTGCGCGCTCGGCTTCGCAGCCTGCGCGGTCGCGCTGCTCGCGCTGCCGGGGCCGGCGCGCGGCCGCGACAGCCGCGCCACCGCGCTCGCGTGCGCCGCGCTCGCCGCGCTGTGGGCGACCACCGCGTACGCGCTCGGCGCGCTCGACGGCGGTGCGAGTGCGCCGAGCGACGGACCGCTCGCGCTCGCCGTCGCGTACGTGCCGCACGCCGACCTCGTGCTGTGCCTGTGCGCTGCGCTCGGTTTCGTCGCGCTGTTGCGGCGCCAGCAGCGCGCCGAGGCCGACGAGCGCGCGGCCAAGCTCGCGGCGCTCGAACAGCGGCTCGCGCAGGCGCAGCGGATGGAGGCGGTCGGGATGATCGCCAGCGGCGTCGCGCACGAGCTCAACACGCCGCTGACCGCGATCCTCGGCTTCACCGAGCAGAACTCCGGCCACGGCCCGCTCGCGCCGACCTCGACCGCGCTGCGCGTCGTGCACGAGCAGGCGCAGCGCTGCAAGGTGATCGTCGGCGATCTGTTGACCTTCGCCGGCAGCCGCGAAGAGCGCTGGGAAGAGCTCGAGCTGCGCGCGCTCGCGACGAGCGTGATCGACGGGCTGCGCGGCGAGACCGCCGCGCACGGCGTCGAGGTCGCGCTCGCCGACGGCGCTCCGGTCGTGATGCGCGGCGACGCGATCGGCCTGCAGCAGGTGCTGTCGAACCTCGTGCTCAACGCGGCGCAGGCGGTCGGCGCGGGCGGCCGCGTCAGCGTCGGCGTCGCGAGCGACGGCGAGCACGCGCAACTGTCCGTCGAGGACGACGGCCCGGGCGTGCCGATCGAGCTGAAGGAGCGGATCTTCGAGCCGTTCTTCACGACGAAGGCCGCCGCGAAGGGCTCGGGCCTCGGGCTGACGATCTCGCACGGCATCGTGCGCTCGCACGGCGGCACGCTGAAGGTCGACAACCTGCCGCCGCCGCAGCACGGCGCGCGCTTCACCGCGCGGATGCCGCTGCGCACGAGCGGACCGGTCGCCGCGACGCCGTGGCCGCGCATCGCGTCGCGCTCGGGTCCGCCGTCGTGGCTGCGCACGCACCAACCGCCGAGCCAGCGCGG
>SCVU01000581.1 GCA_004296785.1 Planctomycetota bacterium | reverse complement strand
CGTGATCTGGTCCGCGTCCTCCGGCATCGTGCCGTGCATCCGGCACAGGTCGGTCGTGCCCGCCCCGATGTCGATCACCAGCACGTCGTCGAGCCAGTCGAGGCCGTACGCGACCGAGAACGGCTCCGAGCACAGCATCACCGAGTCGACGGACTCGCGCGCGACGTCGAGGATCGCCTTCTTGTTGAGGATCGACGCCTGCGCGGGCGCGCCGATCACCGCGTAGACGAGCTCGTCCTTGCGCGGCTTCGCGCGCCGGATGATCTCGGTGATCAGATCGCGCGCGGCGCGCAAGTTCGCCTCGGAATGCGAGCCGTTGCCGTCGCTGCCCTTGATCACGCCCTCGCCCAGCGGCCGGTACAGGTCGAGCGCGAGGCGCTTCTCGATCGCCTCCTCGCCGAAGAGTACGTCCCGCTTGAGCAGCTTGCGGCTCACGACGTCCTTCGGGTACCCGACGTACGACGCGATCGACTCGCGCACGCCGTTCGAGGCGGACACGGACGTGCGCGACGTGCCGAGGTCGATGCCGAGATACAACACGCCTTCTCCGGCGGCATTCTTCGCGGTCGAGCGGGGTTGGGCGGGAGTCGCCAGCTGCGGGCGCGCGGAGTCGTTCGTGGCGGCGGCGGTGGGAGCGGTGCTGGTCTGGATGGCGGACATGTGGATCGTCTCGTGTGGGTCGAACGGATGGAGCGGCGCGGTGCGCTCGCGAACGCGGCTCAACGCCGCGTCGCGATCGCCTGCTTGAGCTCCAAGTTGGCCTGGAAGATCTTCTCGAGCAGGTCGCGCTTCGAAGCGAGCGCTTCGGCGTCGGCGGACAGCCCCTGCACGCCCCGGTAGATCGAGGCGATGCCGGGGTCGACGTACTTCATTGCGGCGATGCGCTGCAGCGCCTGCTCGGTGCGTTCGAGCAGGCCGTTGAGCTTTGCGATGCGCCGCTCGAGCAGGTCGATCTGGCGCTGGTGCGCCTCGGCGGAGATCCAGCCGGTCGGCGCCGCACTCGTCGTGTTCGTCGCCGCGCGCGCCGCGACCGCGCCGCCGAGCGCGTGGCCGTTGCCGCCGTGCTCGCGCGCTTCGTCGCCCGCGACGGACGGCGGCATCGGCGCGCCGAGCGCGCGCGCGCTCAGGCGCTCGACGTCGCGCCACGCATCGCGGTCATCGTCTTCGGCGGCGCTCGCGCGCAGCAGCGGCGCCGGATCGAGCGCCGTGCCGTGCGCGTTGAGGATCGAACCCAGCAGCGTCGCTCCCGACTCGCGCACGATCTCGACCGCGCGCCGCGCGTCCGCGCCGCGCGTCGCGCCGGCGCGCAGCACGAGCAGTGCGCCGTCGGCGCGTTGCAGCAGCATGCGCGACTCGATGTGTCCGAGCAGCGCGGGTGCGTCGAGCACGAGGCAGCGGCCGAGCTGGCCGAGCTGCTCGAGCAGCGCGCGCATGCGCTCGGTGACCAGCTCTCCCGGCACGGGCGCGCGCGCGGTTCCGGCGGGCAGCACGAACAGGTCGGGGCAGCCGCGCGGCTCCTGCAGGCAGTCCTTCAGCTCGGCGCGACCGTCGAGGATGTCGGTCAGGCCCGCGGGGCGCAGACCGAGGTAGGCCGCGAGCGCCGGGCGCTCGACGTGCGTCTCGACGAGGCAAGCGCTGACGCGCCGGTGTCGCACGAGCCCGATCGCGGTCGCCGCCGCGATCACCGTCGTGCCGGCGCGCGGCTCGGCCGAGGTGACCACGAGTCGCAGCGGGCCGCCGCTCGCGTCCAGGCGCGCCAGTGCGGCCCACACGAGGTCCGAGACGCCCGGGAGCGACTCGAGTCGCTGCAACACGGATGCGGATCCGGCGCCTCGCGCAGAGCTCATGCGCGGGACTCCGCGAGCACCGCACCGTTGGAGAGTCGCCGCAGCGAAGCGAGGTCCGGGACGACCGCGAGCACCGGCGCGCCGAGCGCGCGCTCGACGGAATCCGGATCGCGCAGCCTGCGCTCGAAGTGCTGGCGCAGCACCGCGAGCACGAGGCCGAGCGCGAGGCCGGCCAGCACGCCGCGCAGCAACAGCGAGAAGCGCTTCGGGCCGAGCTTGTCGAGCTCGAGCGTCGGCGCCTGCAGCACCCGCAGATTCGCATCCTCGTGCAGATCGATGCTCCCGAGCGACTCCAGTGCGGCGAAGCGCTCGAGCAGTCGCGCGTAGCGGATCTCTTGCGCCGCGCGCGCGGCCGCGAGATCGTCGCGGCGCAGCGTCGACGAAAGCGCGTCCGCGCGCATGCGCTGGAGCTCGATCCGCAGCGCGGCCACGCGCGCCGTCGACAGATCCGCCTCCACCGCCAGCGCCTGGTCCTCGAGCGCGAGGTCCTCGACGCGCGTCGATGCCGCGATGTCGTCGACCGGTGCGCGCGCGGCCGTGTGCTGCGCAAGCGTCTTGGGCGTGCGCGCGAGCGCCTCCGCGACGGTCGCGAGCTGCGCGTCGATCAGCTGCGCGCGCCGCTGCGCCTCGAGCTTCGGCAGGTTCTCCAGCGACAGCGACTGCTTCGAGGTCAGCAACTGGCGCTTGAGCAACAGCTGCGTCTCGTACTCCTCGTTCGGGACCATCACGGTAGGCCCCGCGAACTCGAGCGCCGGGGCGGCCGCGACGGGTTTGCCGGCGAGCACGTCGAGCTGGCGCGCGATCGCGGTGCGTCGCACGCGCGCGGCGAAGAGGTCGCTCTCGATCGAGCGGATCTCGCTCTGCAGGCCCGGGATCTCCGAGCCGAGATCGGCGAGGCCGTGCTGATCGACGTGCTCGGCGTAGGCGCTCGCCGCCGCCGCGCGGTCGGACTGCGCCTGCTCGAGCTTCGCGCGACTCGCCTCGACGAGCGCCTGCAGCGAGAACTGCTGGCGGTGGCGGTCGATGTACGCCTCCGCCAGCGCCGCCGCGATCGCGCGCGCCTGCTCGGGCGAGGTCGACGTCGTCGTGAGCCGGATCACGTTGGAGCCCGGCTCGTTCTCGACCGTCGTGCCGATGCGCAGCGCCTTGACCGCCAGGTTCGTGCAGAACGCGCAGTCCGTCGTCGCGCAATCGTGCGCAGGCGCGAACGCGCGCAGCGCGAGCGCCTGCAGTCCGTGCCACGCGCGCAGCAGCGCGGAGGCGTCCGGCGGATCCGCGCGGCGCGGGTCGGCCGGCTGCAGGAGCGCGCGCGGACCGAGCTCGCGCGCCACGCGCTCGAGGATCGCCGCGTCCGACAACATCTGCAGTTCGTCGAGCATGCTCGGCGGCGCCGCGCGCACGTCGCGCTCGAGTCCGATCAGCGACTCCGACGTCATCTGCTCGCGCGCGCCGACGCGCAACAGCAGCTTGGCGTTCGATGCGTAGACGTTCGGCCGCAGGAGTCCGAACGCGACGCCGACCGCGGCGCCGAGCAGCACGAGGCCGCCGACGAGGAGCCACGAGCGCCGCAGGCCGGCGACGAGGACCTGGAGCGGCCCGCGGCCGCGTTCGCCGCCGTCGTCACGCACGGGTTCGATCGATGCGTTCATCGGACCGGCGTGAACAGGTAGGGGAACGGGATCATCCGGCGGATGTAGTTGTCGACCCAGATCCCGACGGCGTCGATCGGCGTGTTCGGCACGTAGATCACGTCGTACGGCTGCAGCAGCAGCGGCGTCGAACCCTTCCAGTGCTCGGGGCGCGCGTCGATCGTCCAGTGGCGCTGCGCGCCGGTCGCCGAGTCGAAGCGCACGAGCAGCGTCTGCGCCAGGTACGCCGACTCCTTCTTCGGGCCGCCGGCGCGCGCGAGCGCTTCGAGCAGGCTCAGGCGCCGATCGGAGCCGAGTTCCAGTTCGCCGGGCTCCAGCACCTCGCCGAACACGAACGCGTGGCGTGCGCCGAAGCTGCGCACGACGACGTCGAGCTGTCCGTTGTCGAGCACGCTGCGGTAGGAGTCCTCGAGCGCCTGTCCGAGCTTCGACGTCGGCATGCCCGCCGCGATCAGACGGCCGACCCCGAGGAACGACGCGCTCCCGTCCGGCGCGATCGTGACCGTCTGGTTCCACGTCGGCGCGTACGCGAAGCGCACGTCGATCTCGTCGCCGGGCGCGAGCAGCACCGCACTCGCGTCGAGCGTCGCATTCACGCGCTCGGCGATCCGCGAGAGCGGAGGTCCACCCGCGCTCTCGCAGGCGCACGCGAGCAGCACGCTGCCGACGAGCGCGCGACGTGCGGATCGGCGCAGCGCCGGGAGCAGGCTCCGCAGGGCGGGCGGCGCGGATTCGCAGCGAGTCGTCATGAGAGGGGGCCCGCGTCCTCGGCCGGCGCTCACGGCGCAGTCGTGTCCAAGCAAGACGCGTGCGCGGTCCGAAGCCACGGAGCAGTCACACTAGAAATGCACGCCGCGCGTCGACATCGGCACAAGCATGGAGCGCGCGGCGGAGAACTCGGTACTCGTCGGCGCGCGCGCGCGGGCGCGAGTTTGGCGTTGGAACTCGGCGCGGCCGTCGACCACGATTCGGTCGAGTGAATGCAGCAGATGCGCGGCGACACCTGGAAGACGCGCGTGTGCTCGCGACGGCGGACGAACTCGCGAAGAGCACCGCTGCGGAAGGCGAAGCACTGCGCTCGACGGTGCTGCGCGGAAGCGCGTGGTCGATCGGAGCGTACGCCGGCAGTCAGGCGCTGCGCTTCGGCGGCAACCTGCTGTTGACGCGACTGCTGCTGCCCGAGGCCTTCGGCGCGATGGCGCTCGTCACCGCGCTGCTGCAGGGACTGCAGTTGTTCTCGGACATCGGGATCGGCCCGAGCATCATCCACAGCCCGCGCGGCAACGACCGCGAGTTCCTGAACACCGCGTGGACGCTGCAGGTGCTGCGCGGCGCGCTGCTGTGGCTGGCGGCCTGCGCGGCGGCCGTTCCGTTCGCCGCGCTGTACGACGCGCCGCTGTTCGCGTGGATCCTGCCGATCTCCGGCCTCAGCGCGCTCATCGCGGGGTTCAACTCGACGCGGCTGTTCACGATGTACCGCAACGTCGATCTCGGACGCGTCTCCGCGCTCGAGTTCGGCAGTCAGGCCGCGGGCATCGTCGTCATGCTCGCCTGGACCGCGCTCGACCGCTCGATCTGGGCGCTGGTGGCCGGCGGTCTCGCCGGCAGCCTCGCGCGGCTGGTGCTGAGCCACACGCTGCTGGACGGCGTCTCGAACCGCCTGCGCTGGGACAAGAGCGCGCTCGGTCCGATCCTGCACTTCGGCCGCTGGATCTTCATCAGCACGCTGCTGACGTTCCTCGTCGAGCAGTCGGATCGCCTGATCTTCGGCAAGCTCGTGCCGATCGCGGTGCTCGGCATCTACAGCGTCGCATGGATGATCGCGATGCTGCCGGCGATCGCACTGAGCCGCGTCGGCTCCAGCGTGTTCTTCCCCGTGCTGAGCCGCGTCGCCAACGCCGGCGGCGATCTCGCCGCGGTGTTCCGCCGCGTGCGCCGGCCGTGGCTGATCCTCGGCGGTTGGATGATCGCGGGGCTCGGCGGCGGCGGCAGCGCGGCCGTGCAACTGTTGTACGACGAGCGCTACGCGCAGGCCGGCTGGATCGTGCAGGTGCTCGCGCTGGGCAGCTGGTTCGCGATCCTGGAGGCGACGAACGGAGCCGCGCTGCTGGCGCGCGGACAGGCGAAGTGGACCGCGGCGAGCAGCCTCGGAAAGCTCGCCGGGATGATCGCGCTGATCCCGCTCGGCTTCCACTGGCTCGGCTTCCCCGGCGCCGTGCTCGGCCTCGCCGTCTCCGACGCGCTGAAGTACGCCGTGTCGGCGTTCGCGATCGGGCGCGTGCAGCTGCGCACCTGGCCGGACGACCTGCGCCTCAGCGCTTGGGTCGGTGCGAGCGCGGCACTCGGCTGGGTGCTGTCGGAGTGGGTGCAGCGCGCCGGCGGCCCGCGCCTGCTCGTGGCCGCCACCGTGTTCGTCGTCGTGACGCTGGCGTGGCTGCCGTTGGGCGTGCCGCTCCTCAACCCGCGCTCCGCGCCGGCGCGCGCGGGAGCCTGACGCGCGGCGCGCGCGTCGCCCGAGCCCCGTTCCGTCGCCATGCAGCCGACCTCGATCCACTCGCCGTCCGCGCGCAGCGCCGCCAGCGAGCGCGCGCCGATCGAGCTGTCGATCGTCGTGCTCTCGTGGAACACGCGCGCGCTGCTCGCGGCGTGTCTCGATGCGCTGCAACGCGATTGTGCGTCCGGCGCGCGCGAGATCCTCGTGGTCGACAACGCGAGTCGCGACGGATCGGCGGACATGGTCGCGCGCGACTTCCCCGCTGCGCGCCTGGTCCGCCACCAGGCGAACCTGCTGTACGCGCGCGGCAACAACTCCGGCGCGCGGGCCGCCGTGGGTCGGTACCTGTGCCTGCTGAACTCCGACACCGAGGTGCGGCCCGGTGCGCTGGAGCGGCTCACGCGTTTCCTCGAGCAGCATCCGGAGCACGCGGCGGTCGCCCCGAAGCTCGTCGATCCCGACGGCGGCGTGCAACGCGCGTGCACGCGGTTGCCGACGCTGCTCGATCCGCTGTGGGAGGCGACCGGGCTCGGCAAGTTCCCGCCGGGTTCGTGGCTCGCGCGGCGCCACCACATGGCGGACTTCGACCACGAGCACTCGCGCGACGTCGCCCAGCCGCCGGGCGCGTGCTTCGTGATGCGGCGCGCCGAGTTCCTCGCGCTCGGCGGCTTCGATCCGCGCATGAGCCTGTACTTCAACGACGTCGACCTGTGCCGCCGCCTGCGCGCGCGCGGCCGGCGGATCCACTACCTCGCCGACGCCGTCGTGCTGCACCACGGCGGCGGTTCGACGCGCACGTGCGACCGCCGCGAGCGCAACCTGTACTGGATCCGCAATCGCCGCTCGTACTACCTGAAGCACCACGGACGCGTGGGAGCCGCGTGGGTGCGAGCGGTCGTCGGACTGTGGGGGCTCGAGTGCGCGATGCGCATCCGACTCGGGCCGCGCGCGGCGGCGGAGAAGCGCGCGGCGCTGGCCGAACTGCGCGACTACATGCGCGAGTGCGCGCGCGCGTGAACGCGCTCCCTACCTAGTCTCGCCGTCCGGAATCGCCACACCCGCCGATGCCCGGGGCAGCGCGCGCTCCCTAGCCTCGCGAGTTCTCGAGGCGATGCACGCATCCCAGTACGAAGACGAGGCGCCGCGGATCGGGATCGTGGCGATCGGACGCAACGAAGGCGAGCGCCTCGTGCGCTGCCTCGCGTCCCTGTCCGGCGCCGGACGCAGCGTCGTGTAAGATCGGAAGAGC
>SCVU01000580.1 GCA_004296785.1 Planctomycetota bacterium | reverse complement strand
CGCTGCGCCGCCGCGGCGGGCGCATCGAGGCGCCGCTCGACGCGGTCGGCATCGTCGAGACGACGACGGTCGCGTCGTCGATCGTCGCGGCCGACCAGGCGGTGAAGAGCGCGATCGTCGACCTCGTCGATCTGCGCATCGCCAACGGCCTGGGCGGCAAGAGCTTTCTCGTCGTCGTCGGCAACGTCGCCGACGTGCGCTCGTCGGTCGCGGCGGGCGCGCGCGGCGCGCAAGAGAAGGGGCTGCTCGCGCGCGAGGTCGTGATCGCGAAGCCGCACCCGGATCTGCTGCGGCACCTGTAGGTCTGCGTGGGCAAGAGGCTCTACACCGAGGCCGACGTGCGCGCGCTCGCGCGCGGGGCCGAGCTCGTTCTCGGCGTCGACGCGCTCGCCACGCCCGCGGCGCTCGACGCCGCGTTCGAGCGCGGCGTTCGCGTGGTGTACGCAGCGAAGGGCGGCACGAGCGCGCCCGTGAACTCGAGCGCTCACAAGCCCGACTGCCTGTGGCACAAGGTGCTCGCGAACGACGGCAACTACGTCGTCGAGGTGAAGAACGGCCGCGCGCAGGTCTTCGCGCTCACGCCGAACGGGCCGGTGCTCGTCGGAACCGATTCGCTCCAGACGCACGTGGGAGGCAAGAGCTGATGCCGCGCCGATTCCTGACTTCCGAGGACGTGCGCGCGGCGAAGTCGCGCGAGATCGTCGTCGATCCCGAGACGCTGGTGACGCCGCAGGCGCTCGAGGCCGCGAAGGCCGCGGGCATCGCGATCAAGAGCGCGGCCGGCGGCGCATACGTCGAGCCCGCGCCGGACCGCGGGCCGGACGCGGCGAAGGCGAAGGCCGCGCTCTCGGCGCTGCCGGAGCCCGAACCGGATCTCGGCGGCGCGACCGGCGTCGTCGTCGCGGTGGTCGGCAAGAACCGGCCGGGAATCCTGATGGAGATCACCGGAGTGCTCGGCGCGGCCGGCGCGAGCGTGCTCGACATCTCGCAGAGCGTGATGGGGGAGTACTTCCAGCTCACGATGGCCGTGCAACTGCCGCAGGGCCGCCCGTTCGGCGACCTGAAGGCGAAGCTGCAGTGCCTCGGCGGACCGGACGACTACGTCGTGCGCGTGATGCACGAGCGCGTGTTCCGGTTCATGCATCGCGTGTAGTGCGTCCAGCCGAACACACACTGCGATGACGTTTTCCTCCCGCGAGATCCTCGAGACCGTCCGGATGTTCGAGCTCGAGACGCTCGACATCCGCACGACCACGCTCGGCGTCAGCCTGCTCGACTGCGCCGACCCCGACCTCGAGTCGACCTGCGAGAAGGTCTACGCGAAGATCGTCCACCACGGCCAGAACCTCGTCGCCGTCGCCGACTCGATCCGCGACGAGTTCGGCGTCCCGATCGTCAACAAGCGCATCGCCGTGACGCCGATCGCGCTCGTCGCGGCCGCCAGCGGCGCGCGCGACCTCGTGCCGCTCGCCCGCGCGCTCGACGCAGCCGCGAAGGCCGTCGGCATCGATTTCATCGGCGGCTTCAGCGCCTACGTGCACAAGGGATTCACGCGCGCCGACGACGCGCTGTTCGCTTCGATCCCGCAGGCGCTGACCGAGACCGTGCA
>SCVU01000074.1 GCA_004296785.1 Planctomycetota bacterium | reverse complement strand
CCGCGCTCACCGTCGATGAACGTGATCGCGCTCTGGCACGAGCCGGTGTTGCCGAGGCCCGGATCGAGCGTGATCAAGCCGGTCTTCGCGCGCAGGTTCGAGATGTCGAGCGCGCGTTCGCCCTCGGTGCCGGTGAGCACGGGAAGCTCGACGCTGGCATCGCCGTAGCGCAGCGTGGCGGACTTGGGGGCCGGTTCGGGCATCGGTCGGAGCGCAGTCGAGCGGGGGGACGCCGGCGCCGGAAACGATTTCGTCGTCGCACCGCGCCGAGCTTGAGCGGGATCGGCGCGAACGACGGGGTCGGACGGGCCGCGAGGCCACGATCGTAGGGGCCGGAGCTACCGGACTCAACGACGCGTCGGCGCCGCCGCGGCGCCCGTGCGCGCCGACCCGCCGGTCAGGCGATCTCGCGATCGGCCCCGTCGTCCGGGGACTTTTCCGGGTCCACGGCGTCGCCGTGGGCGGGGCGCAAGCCGCGCGCGAGCTGCTTCCTGCCCGCGACGACCTCGGCGTCGATCGTGACGCTGCGCTCGTCCGAGCGCTCGGGCAGTTCGTAGAGCAGGTCGAGCAGCAGGTCCTCGACGATCGCGCGCAGCGCGCGCACGCCGGTCTCCCGCTGGATCGCGACGTCGGCCAGCGCCTCGAGGCCGTCGCGCGTGAACTCGAGCTTGGCGCCCTCGAGCGCGAACATCCGCTGGTACTGCTTGATCAGCGCGTTGCGCGGCTCGGTCAGGATCCGCACGAGGTCCTGGCGCTCGAGGCGGTCGAGCACCGCCAGCACCGGCAGGCGCCCGACGAACTCGGGGATCATCCCGTAGTCGACGAGGTCCTTCGGCGACAGGTGGCGCATCAGCTCGCCGCGCGCGGCGGCGGCGCCGCGGCCGGAGAGCAGCCCGCGCTCCTGCTCGCCCGCGCCGGCGCGGTGGCTCGCGAACCCGATCGTCTCGCGGCCGACGCGGCGCGCGACGACGTCCTCGACGCCCGCGAAGGTGCCGCCGACGATGAACAGGATGTTCGACGTGTCGACCTGGATGTAGGCCTGCTCGGGGTGCTTGCGGCCGCCCTGCGGCGGCACGTTGGCGACCGTGCCCTCGAGGATCTTGAGCAGCGCCTGCTGCACGCCCTCACCCGACACGTCGCGCGTGATCGAGACGTTGCCAGTCGTGCGGCGGATCTTGTCGATCTCGTCGATGTAGACGATGCCCTGCTGCGCGCGGTCCTTGTCGAAGTCGGCGGCCTGCAGCAGCTTGAGCAGGATGTTCTCGACGTCCTCGCCGACGTAGCCGGCCTCGGTCAGCGTGGTCGCGTCCGCGATCGCGAACGGCACGTCGAGCATGCGCGCCAGCGTGCGCGCGAGCAGCGTCTTGCCCGAGCCCGTCGGGCCGACGAGCAGCACGTTCGACTTCTCGATCTCGACCTGGTCGCTCAGGCTCGCGACCGGCTGCTGCGACGCCTGCAGGCGCAGGCGCTTGTAGTGGTTGTAGACGGCGACCGCGAGCACCTTCTTCGCGTGGTTCTGGCCGACCACGTAGTCGTCGAGGAAGCGCGCGATCTCGATCGGCGTCGGCAGGCGGCGCGCGTCGAGCGGCGTGCGGCCGCGCGTCGCGCGGTCGAGCGGCGCGCGCTCGGTGCCCGTCGCGGCCGGCGCGGCGGCGGCGCCCTCGGGCGTGCGGCGCTGCTCCTCCTGCAGGATCGAGTTGCAGATCTCGATGCACTCGTTGCAGATGTAGACGCCCGGCGGCCCGGCGATCAGCGACACGACGTGGTCGCGGCGCTTCTCGCAGAAGGTGCAGCGTTCGATGTGGCGGCCGCGGCTCGGAGTGCGAGTCATGTTCGGATTCTAGCCGCTGCGAGCGGGTGCGAGGCCGGGGGCGGCGCGGAATCCGCCGCCCGTCCGATGAGCAGTGCGAAGCTGCTGCACGACGGATCGGAAGTCCGCGCCGCGGAACTGGAGATCGGGAAACGAATTCGATGCGCGCCGCGCGCGGCGGCGATCCCGCTAGGCCGGCTTCGGCTTGTCGGCCGACTCGTCGCGCGAGACGACCTGGTCGATCAGTCCGAAGTTGCGCGCTTCCTCGGCCGACATGAAGTTGTCGCGGTCGGAGGCCTTGGCAATTTCTTCCGCGGTCTTGCCCGCGTGCGAGCCCAGGATCGACTCGAGGCGCTTCTTCAGCTTGAGGATCTCCTCGACCTGGATCTCCATGTCCTTCGCGGTGCCCTGCGCGCCGCCCCAGGGCTGGTGGATCATCACGCGCGAGTTCGGCAGCGCGAAGCGCTTGCCCTTCGTGCCGCCGGCCAGCAGCACCGCGCCCATCGAGGCGGCCTGTCCGAGGCAGTACGTCGCGACGTCGGGCGTCACGAACTGCATCGTGTCGTAGATCGCGAGGCCGGAGGTGACCGAGCCGCCCGGCGAATTGATGTAGATGTTGATGTCCTGCG
>SCVU01000579.1 GCA_004296785.1 Planctomycetota bacterium | reverse complement strand
CAGGTCCGTGATTGTACTTTCACTAGCTGCGAATCGAACGGAGGCGAGGGTGGAGCGCTCCTTGTCAGCGATGGACGGCTGTTGACCGTGGATCGTTCGACGTTCACTGCGTGCAAAGCGGCACGCGGGGGAGCGATTCGGGTGTCGGGTGGACAGCTCACTGCTCGCGACTGCTCGTTCCTCGGCTGCATTGCGACGTTGAGCGGTGCCACGGGGGGTGGACTGCTCATCGGCTCGAACAATCAGCCAGGCGTCGTGCTCGTCGAGCGCTCCCGATTCGAGGACTGCAGCTCGTCGTACGCCGGCGGCGCCGTGGACTACAACGGTAATGCCGCGTCGAGTTGCGTACTGCGCGATTGCTCATTCCTCCGCAACACTGCGTCGCGTGGCGCGAGCGTGGCGCTCGGAGGATTTGGCCCGCTCACGATCGAGGGCTGCACGCTCTCGAAAGGGAACGCGAGCCACAGCGGTTCCGCGTACTACCAACTCGACGGCACCTGCACGATGTCGAACAGCATCCTGTGGGGCAACGGCGGTGCGGCGCCGAGTGATCTCGCGCTCGTCTCAGGAACCTTGAACGTCAGTTACTGCGACATCGAAGGCGGCTGGCCGGGCGCCGGCAACGTCGATCTCGATCCGCTGTTCGCGTCCGCGACGAACACGCTGCTCGCGTCGAACTCGCCGCTGATCGACATCGGCGATCCCGCGGTGAGCGGCGGCCTCGATCTCACCGGGACGCCGCGCGCGCTCGACGGCAACCTCGATCTCGTGCAGCGCACCGACATCGGCGCGCAGGAGTTCGCGCCGGTGCGCATTGCGATGACCGGCGTTCCGTCCGCCGGCCAGGTCGTGCAGTTCGCGGCGACGGGCACGCCGGGGTTGCTCGCGCGGATCGTGGCAGGTGCGCCGGGGGCAGGCCTGACGATCCCTCCGTACGGAACGCTGCTCGTCGATCCGTTCCTGCCGATGGCGGCCGTGGCGCCGTTCACGCTCCTGCCGTACAGCGTGTCACCGACGCTGCCGCCGACGCTGCCGGTGGGGACCGTGCTGACGGTGCAGGCGTTCGGGATCCAGTTCTCCAACGCGGCCGGCGCGTTCAGCAACCGGATCCAGTTCGAGGTCCAGCCCTGACGCTTGACCGCCTCCGCGCACCTCCGCTAACTTCTTCGCCCCCTCGTCCGCGCAGGCCGTTGGCGGGGGCCCCAATTCGAGCGGCGGTGTAGCTCAGCCCGGTTAGAGCAGCGGCTTCATAAGCCGCGCGTCGGGGGTTCAAATCCCTCCACCGCTACCACTTCTCACGCGCGCGGCGCGTTCGTCCGCCGCTCGTCAAGCGCGCGCGAGCAGTTCCGGGTGCGCGCGCAGCGCGTCGATGACCATCGCGATGTGCGCATCGCGCTCGACGCCGAGCTCCGCGATTCCCGCGTCGACCTCCGCGCGCTCGACGCCTTTCGCGAACCCCGCGTCCTTCAGCCGCTTGACGACGCTCTTCGGCTCCAGCGTCGCGAAACCGTCCGGCCGCACGCGCGAGCACGCGACGACGAAGCCCGTGAGCTCGTCGCACGCGAGCAGCGCCCGCGCGAGCAGCGTGTCGCGCGGCGCGCCCCACTTCGTGTAGTGCGCGGCGATCGCGCGCGCGAGCTCGGGCTCGCCGCGCTGCTCGAGCCACGCGACGATGCGCTTGGGGTGCTCGTCCGGCCAGCGCTCGTAGTCGGCGTCGTGCAAGAGCCCGGCGAGCGCGAACCGCTCGTGCTCGTGCGCCGGCGCGCCGTGCTGCGCGGCGGCCGCGCGCATCACCGCTTCGACCGCCAGCGCGTGGCGCCGCAGGCTCTCGCCTGCGGTCCACTCACAGAGCAGCGCCCACGCCTCGGGCCGTTCGAGCGCGCCGGTAGGCATCGGGCGGGAGCGCGGCGCTCGCGCTACTTCAGGAACAACAGCTCGCGGTACTTCGGCAGCGGCCAGTGCTCGTCGCCGATCAGCGCCTCGAGCTGGTCGCACAGCCCGCGCACGTCGCGCATCGCCGGCACGACCTTGTCGCGGTAGCCCTCGGCCGACTTCAGCGCGTCGCCGTCGCTCTCGTGCGCGTGCGCGGTCGCCTTCGCCAGCCGATCCGCGGCGCCCTTGAGCTGGTTCGCCTTGCTCGCGACCTCGGTCAGCAGCGTCTCGAGCTCGCCGAGCTCGGCCTTCGGCGCGGCCGCGCGCACGGACGACAGGCTCTGCGCCATCGCGTGCGCGGCCTTCTGCGCGGCCGGCAGGACGATCGTCGACGCGATGTTCGCCAGCGAGTGCGCCTCGACGTTGACGCGGTGCGAGTACGCCATCAGCAGCACGTGCTGGCGCGACTCGAGCTCGCGGCGGTTCAGCACGCCCAGGCGCTCGAACAGCTCCGCGTTCTTCTTGCCGCCGAAGTCCGCCAGCGCGCTCGGCGTGTCGCGCCGGTTCAACAGGCCGCGGCGCGCCGCCTCGTCCTGCCACTCCGACGAGTAGCCGTCGCCGTTGAACAGGATCCGCTCGTGCTTCTTCAGCGTCTCGCGCACGACGGCTTCGATCACCGCGCGGCGGTCGGTCTCCTTGCCCTTCAGGCGCTTCTCGATTTCCGTCGCGACGTGGTCGATCGCGTCGGCGGCCGCGCTGTTCAGCACGATGTTCGGGTACGCGCACGACTGCGACGAGCCGACCGCGCGGAACTCGAACTTGTTGCCGGTGAACGCGAACGGCGAGGTGCGGTTGCGGTCGGAGGTGTCGCGCGGCAGCGGCGGCAGCGTCGTGACGCCGAGCTCGAGCGCGCCCTGCTTGCGGCCCTTGAGCTCGGTGCCGCCGATCAGGCTGCGCACCAGCGACTCGAGCTCCTCGCCCAGGAACACCGAGATGATCGCCGGCGGCGCTTCGTTCGCGCCGAGCCGGTGGTCGTTGCCCGCGTGCGCGATCGAGGCGCGCAGCATGTCCTGGTGCGTGTCGACCGCGCGCAGCACGACCGACAGGAACACCATGAACTTCAGGTTCTCGTGCGGCGTGTGGCCCGGATCGAGCAGGTTGTTGCCGCGGTCGTCCGCCAGCGACCAGTTGTTGTGCTTGCCCGAGCCGTTGACGCCGGCGAACGGCTTCTCGTGCAGCAGGCACTTCATGCCGTGGCGCTCGGCCGTCGACTGCATGATCTCCATGCACAGCATGTTGTGGTCGATCGCCACCGGCGCCGGCTCGAAGATCGGCGCCATCTCGTACTGCGCCGGCGCGACTTCGTTGTGGCGCGTCTTGGCCGGGATGCCGAGGCGCCACAGCTGGCGCTCGCAGTCGATCATGTACGCCATCACGCGCTCGGGCGTCGCGGCGAAGTAGTGGTCCTCGAGCTCCTGGCCCTTCGGCGGGCGCGAGCCGATCAGCGTGCGTCCGCACGCGACGAGGTCGGGGCGCAGTTGCCACAGCGACGCGTCGATCAGGAAGTACTCCTGCTCGACGCCGAGCGTCGGGAACACGCGCTTCGCGTCGCCGTCGCCGAGCAGCGCGAGCAGCCGGCGCGCCTGCTTGTCGAGCGCCTCGGCCGAGCGCAACAGCGGCGTCTTGAGGTCGAGCGCCTCGCCGGTCCACGAGCAGAACGCGGTCGGGATCGTCAGCGTCGCGGCCGAGCCGTTGCGGCGCAGGAACGCGGGCGAGGTCGGATCCCACGCGGTGTAGCCGCGCGCTTCGAAGGTCGCGCGGATGCCGCCGGAGGGGAAGCTCGACGCATCGGGCTCGCCGCGGATCAGTTCCTTGCCGGAGAATTCCGCGATCGCGCTGCCGTCGCCGACCGGCACGAGGAACGCGTCGTGCTTCTCGGCGGTCAGGCCGGTCATCGGCTGGAACCAGTGCGTGAAGTGCGTCGCGCCGTTCTCGAGCGCCCATTCCTTCATCGCGCTCGCGACCGCGTCGGCGATCGAAGCGTCGAGCGCTTCACCGCGCTCGATCGTGCGCCGCAGCGCCTTGTACACCGGCTTCGGCAGGCGCTGGCGTTGCGCGGCGTCGTCGAAGACGTCCATGCCGAACAATTCGGTGGCCGGGACGCCGTTCTCGACGGCGACCGGAGTGGCAACGCGGGAAGCGAGGGCGGACAGGGCGGACTGGCGGGGAGAGGAGCTCATGGAGGGGTGGGGCGCAACGGCGCTCTGCGCCTCGACGCACATCGTCGTGGGGCTGCTCCGACGCGGGGAGCGCGGTCGCGAATCGCGGGAAGGTAGCGCAGCCGCGCGCCTGCGTACAGGCCGCCGCCGAGCGCCTCGCGCGGGTGCCCGTCGCGGCGCGCCGCCGAATTTTTTCCTTGCAGCCGGGAGCCAGCTGCGGAAATAAGAGGGAGCGTCCGGGGTTCCCGAGGCCGAGTGCCCCCCCTTGCCCCGGACGCTCGGCGCACGCGCGCCGGACTCTGCCGGAGTGCCCCATGCGACTCGCTGACCTCGAAAACGCCGCCGACACCGACGACGCCCTGCTCGTTCCCGCCCAGGACTCTTCCGCCGATCGCGCCTTTGGCGATCGAGGCGGCGACGAGGGCGGCGAGGGGGACGACTTCGAAGCGGAAGGCGATGACGAAGACGACAAGGACGACGAGAAGGAAGACGACGCCGCCGAGGGCGACGACGACTTCGACGATTTCGAGGAGGACGACGAGGAGGAGGAGGACGACGAAGAGGACGACCTCGACGAGGACGAGGACGCCGACGCCGAGGCGGACGAAGACGAGGACGAGGACGAGGAGGAAGAAGAGGACGAGGAGGAGGACGACGACGACGAGGACGGCGACGAGCTCGACTACTTCATGGGGGATGCGGACGACGAGTAGTCGCGCCGCACCGCCGCGCCGCGGCGATTCGCGTTAGCATCAGGGGCCCGCGGCAGCCGCATCGCCGTCCGCGCGCCCCGCCATGTCGAACTCCGCCGAATCCGGTTCGCTCGCGCGCCCCGCGCGCTCCCACAAGGTCTACCGCCAGGTCGCGTTCGACGGCCGCACGCTCGAAGTGCCGTTCCGGCGCGTGCACCTCGACGGCGCGCCCGGCCAGATCGATCTGTACGACTCCTCGGGCCCCACGCAGCCGCAGAACGCGCGCGGGCTGCCCGCGCTGCGCGCCGAGTGGATCGAGCGGCGCCTCGAGCGCGGCGACGCGGTGCCGACGCAGCTCGCGTACGCGCGCGCCGGCATCGTCACCGAGGAGATGGCGTTCGCCGCGGCGCGCGAGGGCGTCGCGGCCGAGTTCGTGCGCGCCGAGATCGCCGCCGGCCGCGCGATCCTGCCGGCGAACATCCGCCACCCGGAGCTCGAGCCGATGCTGATCGGCCGCAACTTCCTGGTGAAGATCAACGCGAACATCGGCAACAGCGCCGTCGCCTCCGACATCCAGGAGGAGGTCGCGAAGCTGCAGTGGGCGACGCGCTTCGGCGCCGACACGGTGATGGACCTGTCGACGGGCAAGGACATCCACGCGACGCGCGAGGCGATCCTGCGCAACTCGCCGGTGCCGATCGGCACGGTGCCGATCTACCAGGCGCTCGAGCGCGTCGGCGGCAAGATCGAGAAGCTCGGCATCGACGAGTTCCTGCGCACGCTCGAGGAGCAGGCCGAGCAGGGCGTCGACTACTTCACGATCCACGCGGGCGTGCTGCTGCGCTACGTGCCGCTGACCGCGCAGCGCGTGACCGGCATCGTGTCGCGCGGCGGCTCGATCCTCGCGCGCTGGTGCCTCGCGCACCACAAGGAGAACT